>PKCT01000281.1 GCA_002862325.1 Phycisphaerae bacterium | reverse complement strand
CGCGACAGCTCGCCCGCGTCGATGAAGCCGACGTTGAGGCCGCCGCCGACGTCGCTGCATCCTTCCGTCTGGATGCCGGACATCTCGAAGTAGTCCTCGGCTTCGATCCTGAGGATCTCGGTTCCCGAGACGACGGGAAAGGACTGGATCGTGTCGCCGAGGGTCGGGTGGGCGGCCCCGGCCGCATCCGATGCGACTCGCACCACGGATTGAAGGAACGGTTCGCCGGTGGACGGTGGAAGCGAACGGCCGTTGTTGACGTGGCACGCGACGCAGCTGGTGTTCAGGAACTTCGGCCCCGCCTTCCCGACGTGTTCGCCGAAGATGGGGTTGCCGACCTCCGAATGCGCGCCGGTCTCGAAGTCGGTGTGATGCAGGCGGCGACCGAGCATGAAGCGATGGCCGCTGGCGATCGCACTGTTTCCCGCCATCTGCTTGAATCGGTGTTCGGGTTCGTTGGAGTATTGGTAGGGGAGTGTGGTGAGGCCGCCGAGCCGCGCGTTCTCGGGAAGCGGGTACGAGTCAAGTGAACCCGACGTACCCTCCTCGAGGTCCCTGGCGTACCAGGGGACGATGCCCTCGCCGACCACGTAGAGGAACGCCGTCCCGTAGTAGTTCGACCGGCCGTTCCTCGGTGCGAGCAGGAACTGGCTGAGCTCGACCTCCATGCGATCACCGATGGCCAGCGGCCGATTCTCGGGGACGTTCTGGTTGATCACGCTTTCGTAGTGGTACTCGGTCTCTCCGGGCCACTCGATCGACGGGCGGGCCTCGACGAGCAGGACGCCCTGGTTCGAATAGTCGGAGAGGTTGTTGCAGTACCCAGCGTTCGGGCTGCAGTAGAACGTCCTGAACTCGGCCGGGTTCAAAATGTCGTGGGTCATGAAGCGGAACACCACCTCCGATCCACCGCGGGCAACTCGATCCTCGATCTCGATCTCGGCGACCCTCTGCTCCCAGTAGAACGGAAGGTAGTGGTCGTAGCTGTTGAATTTGGCTTCCCGAGCGTGACGATCCCGGGCTCGATCCGAGTATCGGGTGATCAACGCCGTGTCGGTGAGCTCCAGGACGTCCGGTTCTCGGATGGTGTCCGAGTCGTAGAGTGGGCTCGTGATCTCGTCGGGAGGGCACGGGCATTCGCCCCAGCTTGCGAAGAGCAGGCCGATGTCCGCGCCGTCGACGAGTCCGTCGCCATTGAGGTCCGAATCGGCGTCCGTACTGTTCCATGCGGCGAGGATCGCACCCAGATCCGTGCCGTCGACCTCTCCGGAACCGTCGAGATCGCCCAGGCACGCTCCAGCGGCAGCGGTGCCGATCAGTGCGGATCCGAGGGAGACAAGAAGCTGGCCGAGCGAAGAAACGGGATGTCCGGAGCGTCGGGTGTACATCGTCAGATCTCCATCTGGAACGCACGATCCGGCAAACCCCCCGGTGTGCATCCCTATGGTAACTCCGGCTCTGGAGGAAGCTACAAGAGAGTTCGAGAAACCCTCCAGCTGGCGTTATCCAGAAAATCAGCGGGCCTCGAAGATACGGCGGTCGGTGCCACCATCGCCGATTCGCGCGGAAACTCGACTTCCGCAGCGTGGACAGCGGCCGACGTAGTGCGTTCCGAGTCCGTTCCGACTCAGTCTCCCATACACGTGACAACATCTGAACCACACCATGAGGAACTTCTTGTCCTTCGGTCCATGCACGCCCCCCTTGGCATGGGACCCGGATTTCGGTTGCGTCGGATTCAGTCCATCGATGTCGATGCGGTCTTGGTCGCTCATCACGACCGGACGATACCTTCGGGCGGATCTTCAGTCGACGATCGTCCGTGTGGGGTTCGTTCGGCAGGCGTCGACGATTCGGTCGCAGATCGATCTCGTTCGCGTCACGATGTCCCCGCTTCGCCTGGCGTCCGCGTCCGCGGGATCACCATCGGCCACCAGGGTGTGGATCGAATCGAGGTTCACCTTCACGTTCCATTCGGCGGCTTCGGCAGCGAGGGCGACGAAGCCGGCGGCGATCGCCAGGTCGCTCACGAGTCTGGGGTTGCTGCGGCCGACGAGTCTCTCCAGGGTCTCGGCCGCCTCGTGTGCGCTTTGGATGATCAGGATCGGAGGCGTGATCGCGACCCGGATGGCCTTGAGCTGATCCGCGATGGGACATGGGGGGGTCGCCGTCCAGGTCGCCGAGAGGGCGGCGAACCCTCGTGCATCCTCGTCGGCGAGCTCGAGTGCCCGCACTCGCACGATCTTCAACGTGACGATCGATTCCTCGAAGAGCGCGGTCTGGTCCGCGAAGGCCTTCTTCCCCGCGCTGAATGAGAGCACCATCTCTCCCAGGGCAGCGCCGTGTGCGAGTGCGGAGCCGGCAGCGGCCCCTCCGCCCGGCACCGGCGTCTTCTCACCGAGTGCCGCGGTGAAGTCACCGAGCGATGCCCCTGAGAACGAGGATGCAGGATCCTTCACGACGGGATCTCGCCACCGAGGCTCTGAAGCGCCTGTGCGATCGCGTCCATCCCGGGATCGACCTCCTCATGACGCAGGGTCCGATCCTCGGCTCGGAACGTGACTCGAAGGGTGACCGCCTTCTTGCCGGGAGCGATGCGTTCTCCGCGGAAGACCGTCACGAAGCTCGTCGCCACGTGCTGTGTCGCCTTCGCATCGGAGACCGCCGCCTCCAGCGATGCCCACGGAACCTCTTCGTCGATGACGACCGTGAGGTCGCGGTCGATCGATGGGAACGCGGGGAGCGGGCGAGCCATGACGTCTCCGGGCCAGGCGTCGAGGCGGTGGGCGAGTCCGTCGGGCGCGAGCTCGAGGCTCGCCACCGCCACGGGGTCCTCATGGCCCTGAGCCTTGCCGGTCGATGCATCGACCACACCCATGTATCCGACCTCGACCCCATCGAAGTCGATGTGGGCGGCGGGCGCGAGTCCCGCAGCGCTCGTGGGGGTGGTGGTGACCGACTCCACGCCGACGAAGGTCGCGATCCGATCGATCGTCGTCCTCAGAACGTCGATCGCGGCCTGTCCGGCGGCCACCCGGTCGGAGCCTCGATGCACCGTCGGTGGATCGACGTAGAGGCCTAGGCTTCGACGTTCTCGGTGGGAGTCCTCGCCCCGATCGAAGATCGACGCGGTTTCGAAGAGTCGCAGGTCGGCGTTGCCGAGATCGTGATTGTGCCGTGCGACGCGGAGCAGGCTGGGGACGACCGACGGTCGAAGCGTCGGTTCGGCCGACGCTCGTTCGTCATCCACATCCAGCGTTTGCCGATCGTCCGCGACGAACGGCGACGCCGTCGTCCGGCCGATCAGGGTGTGGGTCACGGTCTCGTGGAATCCAAGTCCGACCAGAAGCGTTCGGATTCCGGTGAGCGCCTGGTCGACCGGTCGCGGCGGGACCGCGCGGATCCTGATCGTCTCCTCGACCGGGAGTCGTTCGAGTCCGTGCGTTCGCGCGATCTCCTCGATGAGATCCACCTCTCGTTCGAGGTCCAGCCTCCTTGGGGGGATCACGCATTCGAGGGCGTCGTCGACTCGGTTCGGGGAGAGTTCAAGGCCGGTGAGGAGACGTTCGATCTCCTGATCATCGATGTCGATCCCGAGTACTCGACGGCATCGGCTCGGTCGTATGGACACCTTTCGGGTCGCTTCGACCTTGCCACCTTCGGAGATCATGCCTTCGCACAGTCGGCCACCGGCGATCTCCAGGATCAGCCCGGTGAGTCGGTCCGCGGCCTCGTCGATGTCGGCGGGGTGCACGCCGCGTTCGAATCGATACGACGAGTCGCTGTCGATCTGGTGCCGACGACTGGTGTTTCGAACGGCCACCGGATCGAAGGTGGCCGCTTCGATCAGGATGCGGGTGGTTCCGGAGTTGACGGAGGACTCCGCGCCTCCCTTGACGCCCGCGAGGGCGACCGGTCGCGCGGCGTCGGCGATGACCAGATCGTCGGCGTCGAGCTCGATGGAGATCGCACCCTCTCCGATCGGAAGGAACGTCTCGCCCGGCTCCGCCGGGCGAATCACGATCTCAGAGCCCTCGAGCCGGTCGAGATCGAAGACGTGGGTGGGCTGGCCGTACTCGAAGAGAACGAAGTTGGTGGCGTCGACGAGGTTGTTGCGCGGCACGAGGCCGATCGCCTCGAGTCGGCGTCGCAGCCACTCCGGACTCTCCTTGACCTGGACGCCTTCCACGACCCGCGCGGTGTATCGCGGGCATCGGTCGGGCATTCGATTGGTGACCGTCACCCGGGTGCCGACCGATTCCTGGCCGGTCGGCAGATCGGTCTTCGGCGGCACGAGCGTCGATCCACCGAGGAGTGCCGCCTCCCTCGCAAGACCGAGGTGGCAGAGGCAGTCGCCCCGATTGCTGGTGGTCTCGATCTCCTGCCACGGCTCGCCGTTCTCGGCCACATCACCGCCGTCGAACGGGAATCCGGCATCGGTCAACAGGTCGGCCTGCTGTCGGGCGGACAAGGGGGGATCGAGGTAGTCGTTCAGCCAGGTGACACTCGTCTTCATGATCAGCGCAGGGTACCCGCTCGACCGCATCGACGGTGGTGCTCGTGCTATCTTGGACCCATGGCCCAAGCACTCCAGCTCTTCACCCTGCGCCCCGCGGTACTGATCGGTGGAGTCGTCCTGTTGGCGGCCGCGCTGGTTGGCTGCGGTACGACACCCGTCGACACCCCGGGCCAGACCGGCGACGCCATCCCCGAGGACGTCGTGATCGCGGCGGCGGTCGTCGTCGGCGACAAGCTCGCCCACCGCATGGACGCCGAGGGAGGGGACTGGCCGGTGCATCTGCGGAATTCGCGGGCGATCGTTCTTCCCGATGGCACCTTGAGGGCCGAGGTCGGCCCATCCCTGACGATCGGGGATCGGCCTGGACTCACTCGACATCTTCGGCGGAACCAGTTGGCGGGACTTTGGAAGCGTGCCGATCAGCTCGGTCTCGGAGACCCTTCCGCCGGAAATCTGCAAGGCAACCCCGCACTGGTCACCGCCGGTCCGTGGGAGATCGTCTGGATCCTCGAATTCCAACGTGATGGTCGAGACTGGATCGTCATGGATCGGATCGATCTCGAGGGTGGACCCATCACGCCCGAACGCGCAGTGTCCCTGGAGCAGGACAACATTCGAGCCATGTTTCGCGCACTCGCCGCCATGGCGTGGGCGTCCGACACCACGACCGATGATGTGATCCGCTACCCGGAACGCTACGACTTCGGTCCCGATCCCTGGTCTCGATATCGCCGCAAGGCCGCAACCGGTGGGACGTCGTGATGTACGCGATGGGTTCGGCAGGGGCTCGATGGCGTTCGGTGGGTCTGGTGTTGGGCATGTTGGTCACACTCGTCTCATGTGCCTCGCCCCCTCCGACGTCTCGGTCTTCACAGGGCTTCACCCGCATCGGCGTGCTCGATGAGGACGATGCCGATGGCCGGTTCGCCTACTACCTCGTCGAGGGGGACGAGCTGTCCTTTGCCGGTGGGTTTGCTGCGGTCACCAAGACGCCGGAGTCATCGCAGCCACTCGACCAGCAGACGATGAGGCGCATCGTGAAGGCGATCGAGGACGCCGGATGGCTCGCCTCGCCTCCCCCGGAATCGATCGGTGACGGCCCGAGGTCGCTCTCGGTGGAGATGAACTGGTCGGGAGGGCGGCGGACGTTCCGGGTGCAGGCGGATGGGCGTCGCCTTCCCGAGCGTACGGAAGCCGTGGTCGTGCTCCTCAAGGAGATCTCGGATCGACGCTTCAAGGAGATCATCGATTCGTTGCCGCGAGGTCGTTGACCGAGTCCGCCGGATCTCCCTAACGGGGAAAAGAGAGGAGTCTCGTGCCGCTGGTGGATGGATGACACGCCTGCGGTTCCCCAGGATCCAGCCAAGGGCGTGAAGACAGCGCGCTGAATAACGATTGATCGTCACCCCGCCGCTGGGTAGGCTGGGGGACACCCCAGGAGAAACACCAATGACCGAAGAGAAGAACAAGCTGGCCGAACTATTCGCAGCGTGCTGG
>PKCT01000167.1 GCA_002862325.1 Phycisphaerae bacterium | reverse complement strand
CCAACGGTGCGGGCAAGAGCACCACGATCCGGATGATCATGTCGATCATCCGCCCGGACGTCGGCACGCTTCGCGTGCTCGGCGGGGACGCACTCGCGCGGAAGGATCGGATCGGGTATCTCCCGGAGGAACGCGGGCTCTACCGGAAGATGCGGGTTCGGGAGTACCTCCACTACATCGGCCGCCTGAAGGGCATGTCGCGATCCGAGCTCAACCGGTCGATTCCAGAGTGGCTGGAACGGATCGAGCTTTCCGACGCGGGACCACGTCGATGTGAAGAGCTCAGCAAGGGCATGCAGCAGAAGGTGCAGTTCCTGGCGGCCGTCCTGCACGAGCCCGAGCTCCTGATCCTCGACGAACCGTTCTCCGGCCTGGATCCGGTCAACGCGATGGTTCTCAATCGTCTGATCCAGGAACTCCACGCCGAGGGGCGGACGATCCTGTTCTCGACCCACGTCCTCCACCAGGCCGAACGGATGTGCGACCGCATCGTGCTGATCGATCGGGGCGAGAAGCTCCTCGACGACTCGCTCGTCTCGATTCGACGCCGCTTCGACCCGCGGGCCCTCCAGGTGTGCCCGATGGAGGATCCCGAAGCGTGGTCGACCGCGGTGGCGTTGGCCCCCGAAATCGCGACGGCCTCGCCCGCGAAGGACGGACGCGTCAGGGTGGAGATGACGACGGACGCGACGCCGGACGCGACGATGCAGGCCTGCCTCCAACACGGTGCGGTGTCCTCGATCGAGATCCTTCGACCGACGCTCGACGAGATCTTCTTCTCGCTCGTCGGCGGCAGAACTGAGGCCGTCGATGATTGACCTCTCGATTCGACGAATCCTGAGCGTGGCGTGGCGCGAGTTCAGGTACACCGCCCTGACCAAGGGGTTCATCATCGCGGCGATCGGCGTCCCGCTGCTCATGGTCGCGGTGCTGGCCGTCGTGCCCGCCGCGATGGTTTCCCAGTTCAAGCCGTTGGACGGGACGATCGCGGTGGTCGGCGGCACGGAGTCCTTCTCCGAGGCGATCCGGGCGAGCACGGATCAGAACGCGCCGTCGTTCGAGGATCCGATCGCCGAACTCGTCGATGGCATGGGCGTCGACCGACGGCTGCTCGAGGACGCGCAGGCCAACCTGAAACCATCCGTCGCGGCGACGATCCTTCCCAGGGACACCGACATCGAACAACTGCGGGAGGAGGTCCGATCGGGGATCTATCTCGGCTTCCTGATCGCGCCGTCGTTCATCCCACCGGAGAAGGGCGTTCGGCAGGAACTCGAACTCGTCACCGCACCCGATCTCTCTCCCCGCAACAGCGACGTCCTCGGCGACATCGTCGCGGAAGCGGTCGTCCGGCAGCGGCTCTCTTCGCTGGGGAAGGACTACGACGCGGAACGTTCACTGCTTCGGTGGCCGCGCATGGAGCTCCGGCGACTCGGACAGTCGACGGGGGAACAGGGTGGCACCACGAAGGTCCAGATACTGGTGCCGTTCATCCTGATGATGCTGCTCTGGACCGCTGCGTTCACCGGCGGCAACTACCTCCTCACGTCGACCATCGAGGAGAAGTCCAACAAGGTAATGGAGGTCCTCCTGAGCGCCGTCGGCCCGCTCGAACTTCTCTGGGGCAAGATCATCGGTCTCGGAGGCGTCGCGCTGGTCATCCTCGTGATGTACGGCGGGCTCGCGGTCGCCGGCCTCTTCGCCTTCGCGATGACCGACATCCTGTCCCTGGGCATGCTGCTCTGGTCGATGTACTTCTTCTTCATCGCCTACCTCTCGATCGCCGCCCTGATGGCCGCGATCGGCAGTGCGGTGAACGATCTGCGGGAAGCCCAGACCCTCATGGGACCGGCGATGATCGTCCTCATCCTGCCCATGCTTCTGTGGATGCCGATCAGCGAAAATCCCAATGGATCGCTCGCCGTCGTCGCGAGCTTCATCCCCCCCATCGTGCCTTTCACCATGATCATGCGACTGGGGACCACGGGAGATCCGGTGCCGCTGATCCAGCTCGTCGCCGCTGCGGTGATTGGTGCGGTATCGGTGGTCACGCTCGTCTGGGCGGCCTCCCGCATCTTCCGCGTCGGCGTCCTGATGCAGGGCAAGGTCCCCAACCCGATCGAGTTGTTGCGGTGGATCCGGCAGTCCTAGGCTCCCAGGGATGAACCTCTTCGCGAACTGGTCAACCCTCCTGATGCCGGCGGCGATCAGCCTGCTTCTCGCCCTCGTGCTCATGTGGTACGTCTGGCGAGCGCTGTTCGGCGATCGACCCCGTTCAGGCCCTCGGTGCCTCAAGTGCAATCATCCGTTCACCGAGTCCCAGGACCTGACGTGCGTCGAATGCGGATGGACGGCTCGTCGACCGAGCGACCTCACCAAGCCACGACGTCACTGGTTCCAGGCCGTGCTCGGTGTGGTCCTCCTGGTCGGCGGCGCCACCCTGCTCCGCCTGCGCGTGACGGGCGAACATCCGATCCAGTACGTCCCGAACGGGATTCTCGTCGGCCTCCTTCCCTACGGGACGAGCACCGGCGGGGACCTGGTCCACGACGAGATCGATCGGCGTCTCATGAACGACGAGTTCTCCGAGAACAGTCTGGAGAACCTGGTGCGCGGGCTGCTCGATGGCGATCAGACCGCTCGCCCGGTCGGCGCCGCCTGGCAGGCCCGCTACGGTCCACTGCTCGATCGCTGGCGGCAGGGCTACGCGTCACCCGGGAATCCGATGACCCTGGATCTCCTGCGACTCCCCGCCGACGTGTCGCTGGAGATCGCCCCGCTGTGGCCGATCGACGATCCGGTTCCGGCGAGCCTCGCGTTCCAGGACTGGTGGCCCGTCGGCACCGAGGTCGTCGTCGATCTTCGCTGGGCGTCGACGCCGGACGCCCCGCCGCTCCACTCGGTCGGCTATCGCAACGACGCGTCGATCGCTCGACGCCATCAGTTCACCCTGCCTCCCGCGGGCGCATGGCCCACGCCGCCGGATCTCGAGCTGACGTTTCGCGAACCGAGATTCGCTCGGCTCGGAAGGACGCCTCTCGCGAACGCCCCGGAACTGACGGGCATCGCCTCCAAGACCATCTCGCCCCTGACACCACCGGCCGATCTCCTCGAGGTCGCGCTCGTTCCCTGGTCAGGTGACGACGCGGCGCTCGGCAGCATCGAACAGGTCTTCCAGCCGGGCATGCAACGATGGACCGAAGCCGTCGACCGACCTTACGCGATGCGATTCGATCCTCGACATCTCGCACGCGATGCATACGACGACGTCCTGTTCGGTCTCGTCGTGGAGGTGGTGGAGAAGACGCGGGACGCCGCACCTCGGGTCCGACGACGAACAGAGATCTGGGCGTTGGGAGGATCTCCGGAAACGGTCGGTCGACGTCTGGCCTGGGACATCTCCGAAGAAGACACCGATGGGCTGGCCGGAGCATTCGACCCCACCTCTCGAAGCGAATGGACGCTCCGAGTGCATGGCGACGAGACGATCGCCCGCCGAGCCCTTGGACTGCTCGCCACCGAAGATTCCATGACGACCTATCGACGGTGGTGGTCCGGATCGTTGTCGTTCCCCCTTCGAACGACGACCCGGCAGAACGCCCCCTTCCGACGCATGTGGTTCAGGCCCGGGGGTGTCCGACCCCCGGCCCCGCCCGACCGCCCCTGATTCATTCCATCCTTCTCAGCCTGCTCGAGCCCGCTTCCGCATCGATATGCGGTGGCGATCGCGTGGCGGAGTGCCATTTCAGAGGGCGGAGGCGAACAAGTTGCCATATTTCCATATTAATGATATGGTTTTCCTTACAGCATGAAGACGACCCTGAACATTGATGACACGGTCTTCACCCGACTCAAAACGGAGGCGGCGAGCTCTGGTCGGACCATGAGCGAGCTTGTCGAGTCGGCGCTTCGCATGCTGTTGCACCGGGAACGCGGGGCGACGGAACTGCCCCCACTTCCCTCGTTCGATGGTGGGGGGGCCACCATCGATATCGCCGACCGCGAACACCCCTGGCGCGCTAAGGAAGGCCGCTAGGGGTGTTCGTGGTCGATTCCATGGTGCTGGCGATCGCCGCGGACCGGGGCGATCCAAGTCACGGCCGCTGTCGGGATCTCCTCGAGGGATGGCGCACCCAGCCCTCCCCCTGGTATCTCACCTGGCCGATCATCTTCGAGTTCCTCGGACTCGTCACCCATCCAACCGTGTATCGCTCGCCCTGGAAGCTCGACGACGCCTGGTCCTTCATCGAGGCGATCCTTGCCGCACCGGGCGTCGAGGTCCTGGGCACCGGTGATCGACACAGCGAGATCGTGGCGGATCTGCTGCGGTCGTTTCCGGATCTCAAGGGCGGGCAGATGATCGAGACTCAGACCGCCGCGACGATGATCGAACACGGGGTCAAGCGGATCATCACCCGTGACACGGTGTTCCACCGGTTTCCGATGCTCGAGATCGTGGACCCCCTGCGAGCCGCCTGAGAACTCGGTGTACATCCTGTCGGCGTCGTCGCGCGCGGGGCCGTCCGTGCCATAACCAGAGCATGCTTATCTACGCAGGCATCGACGAAGCCGGATACGGCCCCATGCTCGGCCCGCTGTCGGTCGGCGCGTCGATCTTCGCGATCGACGACGCCGCGTCGGGGAGCGGCCCACCCGACCTCTGGTCCCTGCTGGAGAACGTCGTCTGCACCGGGGCCCGCGACTCCAAGCGGCGCATCGCCGTGGCCGACAGCAAGAAGCTGAAGGGCTCCAACCAGGCCAAGGCACATCCGCTCCGCCATCTCGAGCGAGGTGTTCTGAGCTTCCTCGCATGCCGACGGCAGACCTCCGACGCCGGCCCCCACCCCGGGCACATCCCCCCCGCCGACGATGCGTCGCTCTTCGATGCGTTGCACGCCCGCCTTCCCACCGACGAGCGGACCCCGTGGTACGACTCCACCACCTCCCTGCCGGTGGCCCACGACGCCGACACCCTGGCGATCGACGCGGCTCGCCTCGATCGCGGCCTGAGCGCGGCCGGCATTCGCCTGATCGGACTGCGCGGAACCCTGGTCGACGCGGGAGAGTTCAACCGCCGACTGGATTCCGGCGCGGGCAAGGCGGCGATCAACCTCGAGGTGGCGATGAAGCTGGTCGCGGAGATCCGCGCCGCGACCAAGCGGATTGCGCCCGACGCCACCCCGCGGATCATGTGCGATCGTCAGGGCGGACGAGCCTTCTACCGCGACTGGCTCCAGGACTGCTTTCCCCACGCCCGGATCAGGATCCTCGGCGAGAACGACCGGGTCAGCCGCTATCACCTCGAGGACGACGAAGGTGGATTCGTGATCGGCTTCGAGACCGGTGGCGAAAACCGTCATTTTCCGGTCGCCCTCAGCTCGATGACGGCGAAGTACCTGAGGGAATTGGCGATGATCCGCCTGAATCGATTCTTTACCCGTACCTCGCCGAATCTGCGTCCGACCGCGGGTTATGTGCAGGATGGACGGCGATTCCTCGCGGAAATCGAGCCCGTGATCAGCGAGGGCGGGGTCGATACCGCCGAGCTCGTCCGACGAGCCTGAGCGGGATTCGAGCACCGGACTTGATTCGGCCGAGGTAATTTCTACACTTATGGATTCGCGGCACTCGCGGCGTGCGCCTCGAGGCCCCTCTCGCCCCACGGAAGTCGACCAATGCCAGGTGACGACGACGAAGAAGACCCGGCCTCTCGCTGACGCCGCGACCCATCTGCGCCACCCTCGACTTTCGCCGTTTCGGCGACGACGACAACCACAGACCACAGTTCGACTCGGAACGTTTCCGAGTTCCCCCGCCCCGATATCGGCCTGAATCGGATCCGCGGTATCCAGAGTGAGCGTCCACGCTCGACCAGGCCGGACCCACATAGGGAACCCATCGCGATGGCCACCGATCTCTCCCGCGTCCGCAACATCGGGATCTGCGCCCACATTGACGCCGGCAAGACCACCGTCACCGAGCGGATCCTCTACTACACCGGCATGAACCACAAGCTTGGCGAGGTTCATGAAGGCACCGCGACCATGGACTTCCTCGAAGA
>PKCT01000093.1 GCA_002862325.1 Phycisphaerae bacterium | reverse complement strand
CGAATCGAGGGGATGGTGCAGAACGCGCACTTCTGGTTGCAGCCTTCGGAGACTCGAAGGTACGCCCAGTGCCGAGGCGTCAGCCGAAATCGACTGGCGTCGTCCTCGAAGTACCCGATGCCGCGTCCGTCGTCTCCGGCGACGGTGAGACCGACGGTGTCGCGGCCCCGGGTCTTGGCGGCCTGCAGCGCATTGCCTTCGATCCAGTAGCGCGGACCGTCCGGGTCTAGGCCGGTTCGTTCCGGTGCCGCGCTGGAGACCGCGTCGAGGACCCGGTCGTGATCGAAGACGCCGATCATCGCGTCGATGCCCGGCGCCCAGTCGAGAAGCTTCGCACGATGTCGCTGCACCAGGCAGCCCGCGACG
The DNA here is from genome assembly GCA_002862325.1 of Phycisphaerae bacterium. Taxonomy (GTDB): domain Bacteria; phylum Planctomycetota; class Phycisphaerae; order Phycisphaerales; family SM1A02. The sequence goes on along the minus strand of PKCT01000093.1, from coordinate 5,699 downwards.
ACCACGCGCCCGATCTCACCTCGGGCCTTTCGCTCGATCGCCTCCTTGAGGACGTCGAGGGATTCGTCTCGGCTGGCTTCGAGGAACCCGCAGGTGTTGACCACGATCGCGTCGGCGTCCGCTTCGCTGGGAACGATCCGGATGCCGGCCGATTCGAGGGTGCCCAGCATGCGCTCGCTGTCGACGAGATTCTTCGGACAGCCGAGGCTGACGAACGAGACGGTGGCAGGGCGTTGGTCGCTCATGATTCTTCGGGGCCCGCCGGGGGATCGGATGGCGGGACGGATCCATCACTATAGAGGCCTTCTCGCTGAATCACGCGAAGGACCCCGGGGCTCACGGCGCTTTCGATCGATCTTCCTTCGGCCATCGCCTGCCGAATCTCAGAACTGCTGATGCCGTCGAGTGGCAGATCGAGCGTCCAGGTCGCCCATCGGCCGGCGAGTTCGGCCGGGAAGGTGTTCCGATACGACGCGGCGAGCGTGGTTCGGGTGGCTGGCGGCCGGGGCATCACCGCCGGAGGGGCGAGTGCGATGATCTCGCGCCAGTCCTTCCAGCGATTGAACTGCATCGCCTGGTCACTGCCGATGAGGAGTCGCAGCCGGGGGCGGAAGCGCGTGTCCCGGGCGTCCTCGCCGGTCTCCCTGATCAGAAGCCGCTGGAGCTGCTGAAGGGTGTCGATCATGTAGCTCGGCCCGTCTCGGTCCACTTCCAATCGGCTGATCGACGCGCGGAGCGTCGTGTCCGGCGAATCCTTCAGATGATCTTCGATGGCCTGCCTGAGCATCTCGACCCGCAGTTCCGGGTCGGTCGGCGGCGTGTCCTGGCGAAGCGGGTTCACCCGCGCCGGGATGAACACGAGATCGGTGCAGTCCAGTCGACGTGCGGCCTCGAAGGCCAGGGTGACGTGTCCTCGATGCGGTGGATCGAACGTCCCGCCGTAGACGAGGACCGTTCGAGGCCCGGTAGCGACGCGACCGCGCGGTTGGATCGACGGTGGTGCATCGGTCTTGGCGACACGCACATCGACCAGGCGGCTCGCGAGATGTCTGAGCGCATTCCGGCTTTCCGTACCGATCCGGCGCAGGGTGCCGGCCAGGCTGGGGCGACGGAACAGCTCGCCTGCGACTTCACGCCACCGGGTGCGTCCGGTGTGGTCGACGAATCGTTCCAGGGCGGAGGGAATCGACTCCTGGGCGGTGTCTCCAACGACGCGCACCACGCCCCAGTTCCAGCCTCGACCGGATGCCAGCTCGGCGAAGTGGCTCGATTCCATGTCCACGACCGACCCCGTGGTGAGTCTCCTCAGCGCCTGCTTCGCTTCGGGACTCACGACCAGTCGTCCCGCCGTCGCGATGCGGGCTCGTGGTGCGTCGATATCCAGCGATGCGACCAGGGGCGGGACGTCGATCCTCCCATGGGGGTCGACGACTTCAGAACCCACGACGATCTGACCCCGATCGAAATCCGGATCGAGTCCGCCGGCCAGGCCCACCAGGATCACCGGTCGGTCGCCCGGGTCGTACTGGTCCGCCCATCGCCGGACGCCCTCGCGTCCGGGACCGCATGTCAGCACCTGGTCCGGGGGGATGCCGCCCGCGATCAACTGACGTCGTTCGAACTCGAGGGCGACCAGGTAGATCGGCAGGTCGATCGGCGCTGGCGATAGGCTCGCTCGGGATCGCATGGTCTCAGGCTACCTTCGAGAAGAGGCGAGGTCTCGGGCGGGATCAGAATCCCTCGGAGTGATCTTCGTCCAGCCAGTCCACGACGCCTGAAAATGCCGGCCATCCGCTGCGGTCTTCGTCCTCGGGCGGGCTTTCCGAGAGATCTCGCTCCACCGGAATCGGTTCCCGGGGGTGGGGGGTGGTCCCGGCATCGCTTTCGCGTGTCGGCTGGCTCCGGTCCACGATGACCAGGGCACCCAGGATGAACAGTGGGGCCAGCCAGCTTCGTCGACCTCGTCGTTCCGATACGGCCATCCTTGGAGGGATCGGTCGGACCTGGACCCGACCCGACTCAACCCGGTCCGAGATCGATCGAAACGTCGTACCGGACGTGCGCTGACGGGCCTTGCCGAACCGAGTGGAGGGTCGCTACCATGCCTGCCCAGGCCCCATCGTCTAGTCAGGTCCAGGACACCAGGTTTTCATCCTGGGAACAGGGGTTCGAATCCCCTTGGGGTCATTTCCTTCAGGTGTATCTCTCCGGAGGCGCTGGACAGCGTCCTCGGTCCACGTTCCTCATGTCCCCCGGAGCGGACCACGGTGAGCACCGCCGCACCAAGCAGATCCCATACCAATCACCCCGCGACCTCGTCGCGGGGAGACGCGCTGCGCGTGCCTTGGCGACGTCCGATGCAGCGTCTGTTCACCGCGGCGTGCATGGTCGCGATCGTGGGTTGCGGCTCGGTCTCGGGGACCAATCGGGCCCAGCTCAACGTGTACTCGGTCGACCAGGAGATTCGCCTCGGTGACGAGGCGTATCGGGAGATGCTTGCGGGCGTGAAAACCGTCGACCAGGGACCGGAGTACCGCATGGTGCGGGAGGTATCCGACCGCATCGCGGCCGCGGCACGACGTCTTCATCCGGAGATCGCCGAGCGTTTCAAGTGGGAGGTCGTCCTCATCGACGACGACTCGATCGTCAACGCCTGGGCCCTGCCGGGCGGCAAGATGGCGGTCTACACGGGGATCCTTCCAATCACGCGGACGCCGGATGGATTGGCTGCGGTCATGGGGCACGAGGCCGCGCATGCCGTGGCACGCCACGGGGGAGAGAATCTGACCCGCCAGGGCCTGGTCAATCTCGTCGCCATCGGCGCCTCGGTCGCGGTCGACCCCGACGATCGGGATGTCGTCGCCGCCGCCGCCGGCGCCTACGGCCTGCTGGGCGAGCCCGCCTTCAGCCGGCACCAGGAGACGGAGGCGGACGAGCTGGGGATCTTCATCGCCGCGGACGCGGGATACGATCCGCGCGAAGCGCTGGCGGTGTGGACGCGAATGGGAGAGCTGGGAGGCGAGCCCCCCGAATTCCTCTCCACGCATCCCAACAGCCAGACCCGCATTCGCGATCTCCAGGCCTTGATGCCCCTGGCGCAGGAGATTCGTCGACGGCGCATCGAAGCGGGGACGCCATGACGCGACCGAAGCCGTCGAGAGGGGAGCGAGAGAGTCGCGCCCAGTTCGAAGTGCATCTCTCCAATCCGGGGCGCAACCTCTTCGAGCGTCTCGGATTCGCCATGATCCGGCCCGCACTGGAGTGGGGGATCGGCCTCAACGCGCTCAACCGGATCTACGTCGACGAGGTCATCGACATGGACCCCGACCTACCGCCGGGAAGTCGCTTCCTCGACGCGTTCAACTCGGGCTACCTGGTCAGCGACGAGGAGATGTCGAGGATCCCCAAGGAGGGGCCGTTGATCGTGGTCGCCAACCACCCCTTCGGCGGCCTCGACGCGATGATTCTGGACGATCTCGTCTCGCGGGTCCGACCCGACGTCCGCTTCATAGCCAACTCGATTCTCGCGATGGTTCCGGTCATCAAGGATCGCTTCTTTCCCGTCGACCCCTTCGGCGGGAAATCCGCCGCCCGTCGCAACGCGGCTTCGATCCGCAAGGCGCTCGACTGGGTTCGCAACGGCGGCGCCCTCGGGGTGTTTCCAGCGGGCGAGGTCTCGAGCATGGGGTGGCGACAACCGAAGGTCACCGACAAGGAGTGGAATCCGATCATCGCGAAGATGATCAAGCAGACCGACGCCACCGCGATCCCCGTGTTCTTCGAGGGGGGCAACAGTGGTTGGTTCCACGCCGCTGGACTCCTCAGTCCACGTCTGCGGACGCTGCTTCTGGGGCGGGAACTCCTCCGCGCGCAACGCAAGCGAGTTCGGGTCGCGATCGGCAACCCGCTCGAGCCCTCGCAACTTGCGAGGTTTCCCGATCCCGCCGACTTGATCGCCTTCCTCAGGATGCGCACCTACGTGCTCCGTTCGCGGCTCGAGCGCGACGAGCCGCTCGACAGCGAGTCGCTTCGGACGATCGTGCGGAGCGTGCCCTCCAAGGGACCTCACCAACCGATCCGCATGGAGCCGGTGGCGACGCGGCCGACGTCGCCCCCGGATGTCCTCGCGGCCGAGGTGTTCTCGATCCCCGCCGACCAGATCATCGTCAAGCGGGGCGATCAGCGGGTGTTCTGGGCCACGTCCCGGCAGATCCCGCGGATGCTCGAGGAGATCGGTCGTCTGCGAGAACTGAGCTTCCGAGCGGTCGGAGAGGGCACGGGGCGCTCGACGGATCTCGATCGATTCGACGAGTGGTACTACCACCTGGTGCATTGGAACCAGCAGGAACTCGAGGTGGTCGGCAGCTACCGACTCGGGCCTACCGATCGGATCATCCGCGAACACGGCATCTCGGGGCTCTACACCCGCACGCTGTTCCACTACGACGCGAATCTCATCCACGAGCTCGGTCCCTCGCTCGAGATGGGACGTTCGTTCATCCGTCCGGAGTACCAGCGCAAGAGCGAACCACTCATGCTGCTCTGGAAGGGGATCGGTCGTTTCGCGGCGAAGTACCCGAAGTACCGGAATCTCTTCGGCCCGGTGTCGATCAGCGCAAACTATCACGCGACGAGCACGCGGCTGCTTCTGGCGTTTCTGCGGGCGACGGAACGAGTCTCCGGTCTCGAGAAGCTCGTGCGCCCGCGGAAGCCGATGCGGGCGACGCTCCGGCGCGACTGGGATCCCTCGAGCATCGAGGTGATGCGTTCGCTCGACGACGTGGACGATCTGGTCAAGGAGATCGAGCGGGGGGAGCGTGCGGTGCCCGTCCTGGTCCGGCAGTACCTCAAGCTCGGTGGCGTCTTCCTCGGATTCAACGTGGATCCCGAGTTCAGCGACGTCGTCGACGGGCTCGTCCTGGTCGACCTGCTTCGAATGAACCGGCGATTGCTCAAGTTCTACTTCAGCGAGGAGGGCGCGGAGCGATTCGTCGCCTACCACGCCGAGGCGAACGCGAAGATCGAGCCGGCCCCGATCGAGGTCTGAGGTCCGTCCATCCCCTAGCATGGGCGACGTGCCGTTCGAGACCGTCCATCAATCCGACCGCGTCGAACGCCTGCTGGCGACGGCGATCCTCTGGGTGGTCCTGGCTCCGGTCGCGACCTGTCTCGCGGAGATCCACGATTCGGTCGCCGGGGCGGGCGTTCGTGCGCAGCTCGCCGCGCTTCGGTCGGACGATCCTTCGTTGGAGACGCTGGACGGCGTGGTGGTCCAGGCCGCGACCATCTCGGGCGAGCACCCGGATGGGGGGGTCCGAGAGTGGTTCCTCGAGACCGTCGACGGTCGGATGGTCGCGGTCGCCCTGTCGAACTCTGCGGCGTCCTCCGCGCCACGTCCCGGGACGCGGATCACGATTCTGGGGCGACCGATCGGCGAGCTCGAATCGGTCGGCCGGGACCGGATCGAACGTCGTTGGCCGCTCTGGGTGGGCTACCCGATCTCCCAGGTTCAGGCGACCTCGGATCGGATGGCGGCGATCGTCGCGGCGACCCTCGTCGCCGCCCTCGTGTGGATCGTGCTTCGACTCTCACTGCGAAGGCGTCGGCAGGTGGCGGAGCGCGGTCCCGTCGGGGTCGACAGGTCGCGGAGAGCGGAAAACACTAGGGTGGTGGCGGGAACCGGCGACATCGAGTCTCTC
>PKCT01000216.1 GCA_002862325.1 Phycisphaerae bacterium | reverse complement strand
TGCCGACCACCGGGACGGTCAGATTCGCGAGGCACGCGCGGCCGACGCTCACCTCCTGCGACTTCTGGAGCGCAACGCACCCGGCGGCGATCCCCCAGATGACGCCGACGGTGTTGAGGCAGAGGGGGCCGACAATGGGAACCATGGAGAGCGCGATCGGACCGGATGCGAAGAAGATGGTCCCGATCGTCGCCTGCAACGGATGACGAACCGGCCCGGTCACGCGAAGGATCACGTGGGCGATCGCCCCTTGGAGGGCCAGGAGGAGGATGCCGGCGATCGCCATCGCCAGCCACATCATCGAGAAGCTGACCCCCATCACCGGTCCCGTACCGATTCCACCAGCAAGCCCGAACGCCACGAGAAACGCGAGGATGACGGGGAAGACTCCGATGAGGAAGATCAGGCTCTGGATGCGAACGACGAACTTGAGGCCGCCTAGGAACGCACCGTTCGCGGGCATCGTCGCACCGAGCTGGCCCGGGCGCGTCATGCTCCAGCCGATCGTGTCCACAAACCTGCGGAACCGGCCACGGCGATGGTCGAACCAGGGCAGCGAGGCGACCTCGAGATCCGCCTCGTCGTAGCCCTCGACCGGTCGAACCGTGCACGACGATTCATCGATGGAGCGCCCGCAGCCCATGCACTTGAAGGCGGGCGGCACCAGGTGCCCCCCGTCGCCATCCCCGAAGTACGCCTGGTCGCAGTGCGGACAGCAGAACCGGACCCGGCCGACCGGAAACTCGAAGTCGGCGGGATCGAAGACCGTACCGCACTCAGGACACGGTCCCGGTGCGATGTTCCAAAGTGGATAGTCGCAGGTACGGCATCTCACGGTTTAATCCTCCGTCAAGATCCGACCGGCCTCGATGTCGCCCCCAGGTCGGTCATCGGTGCATTCACGCGGGTGATTCAGTCTTCGGGGCAGTCCTCCGCGATCCGGCGTCGGAACTCCGCGATGCAGGCCTTCGTGACCGGACCGACGTGTCCGTCGCCGATCCGATGGTCGTCGATCTTCGTCACCCCGATCACCTCGGCCGCGGTGCCGGTCAGGAAGATCTCGTCCGCCTCCAGCAGGGTCTCGATCGGGAAATGGGCCTGTTCGACCTCGTAGCCGCAGGCGGGCGCGATCTCGTTCATGACGAAACGTCGCGTCACCCCGTGCAGGATTCCGGTCGACGCGTCGGGCGTGATGATGCGACCGTCCTTGATCATGAAGATGTTGTCGCCGGTGCACTCGGCGACCATGCCATCGGTGTTGAGCATGATGGCCTCGAGCACGCCGGCGTCGATCGCCTCGATCTTCGCGAGGATGTTGTTGAGATAGTTCAGGCTCTTGATTCGGGGATCCAGGCACGGAATCGGAATCCGGGGCCGCTTGGCGACGATGATGTCCATCCCCTCGTCGTAGAGCTCCTGCGGGTAGAGGCTGATCTTGTCCGCGATGATGATGGTGCCCGGGGTGGGACATCGGAACGGGTGGAGTCCCAGGGTGCCGACGCCGCGGGTGAAGATGAGTCGGATGTAGGCGTCGGTGAGTCCGTTGGCGTCCAGGGTCTGCCGAATCGCGTCCTCGATCTCGTCGACGTCGAACGCCGGGGCCAGACGGATCAGCGAGGCCGACTCGTACATGCGGGCCAGATGAGACTTCAGCTTGAGGATGCGACCGCCGTACGCGCGGATGCCTTCGAAGCACCCGTCGCCGTAGAGAAGCCCATGGTCGTAGACCGACACCGTGGCCTCGGATCTCGGAACGAGCTTGCCGTCCATCCAGATCTGCAGCATCGCCGGATCCCGCTCTTCGATCGCCTGGTCACCGCGGCTGCGATGAGCGTCGACATCCATCGTTCCCTTGTGGTCCATGACCTAAGGGTAGCAGGAACGGTGAATTCAGGACACAAACGCCTTCTCGTCCCCCACGCGGTCCGAATCGGTGGAAACCGCACGAAAAACGACCGGTGAGACGAGTGCGGCGAGGGGGACGTCGCGACCCCCTTGCCTGATCGAACGCCCAGACGCGTCCGACGGACCGAAGCTCAGACGTGGATCTTCCGGCGACGTGCCGGTGGAATCCCCAACTGTTCGCGGTACTTCACGACGGTGCGGCGGGCGATCTCGAGACCTCGGTCCTTGAGGGCGTCGGCGAGCTTCTGGTCGCTCAACGGCTTCGCCTTGTCCTCCGCGTCGACGATCTCCTGCAGCACCGCCTTGATCGCCTCCCAACTCTTGTCGCCGCCCCCGTCCTCGGCCTCCCGGCCGCCGGAGAAGAAGCGTCTGAGCGGGTACATCCCCCGCGGCGTCTGCATCCACTTCTCACTGACCGCGCGACTGACGGTCGCGACGTGCACGCCCAGACGTTCCGCTACCTCGGTCATGGGGAGCGGTTTCAGGAACTGCGGTCCGTGGTCGAAGAACTCCCGCTGCCTTTCGAGCACGACGCGGACCACGCGGAGCAGGGTGTTGGATCGCTGGTTCACCGCGTCGATGAGCCAGGTCGCGTCGCGCACCGCGTCGTCGATGAACGCCTTGCCGTCCGCGTCGAGATCCGGCGCCTTCTTCATCCCCTCGACCTGGGGGTTGATTCGCAGGACCGGCATCACCCCGTCCGCGAGCGCCGCGACGTAGGTGTCGCTCTCCGGTTCGTACTCGACGATCACGTCGGGCAGCACGATCTGGGCGTCGGGGTTGGCGAGTTCGCGTCCCGGCCAGAGGGACAGCCGTCGCATCCGCGACTTCGCGGCCTGCACGCGTTCGATCGACATCTCGGCCTCTCGTGCGATCTTCGGCAGACGATTCTGGACGAGGTCCTCGAAGTGTTCGCCGATCAGGACCGCGGCGTCGGTCCAGCTCCCATCCTCGTCGCCTTCGAGCTCGACCACCGCGTCGATCTGCAGAAGCAGGGATTCCTGCTTCGATCGGGCCATGAGTCCGGGAGGTTCGAGCGCGATCTGGACGCGATCGAGGGCCCGCTCCAGAAGCGGCTCGCCCCAGTGCTCGATCCCGAGCTCGCGCCCCTGTTCGCGGATCGTCTCGAGATCCGCGCCGAGGAATCCGTCGTCGTCGACGTATTCGATCAGTCGGAAGCCCGCCCGCGCGATGTCCTCGGGCACCTCGACCAGACGCCACTGGTCCTCGAGCTGGGCCGCCAGACTCTTGCCGCGATCGGCGGTGTTCGCCATCGCCTCCATCTTGCGATCGCCCTCACCCGCGCTCGCCGCCGGCCTCCGGGCGCCGTAGTCGTCGGCGTCCCAGACGTCCCGATATCGATTCTCGAGGTCGGCCAGTCGGTCGAAGTCCTCGCCGGTCTCGCCGGCGATGAACTCCCGCTCGGTGTCGGCGACCTCCGGCGCGGACTCGGCGGTCGACGCGGCGTTCGCCCCCTCGCCCGGTTCGACCATCTCGAGCGCGACGTTCGACTCGAGCTCCTGCTCCACCCGCTCCTGCAGGAGGGGGAGCGGCAGCTGCAGGATCTCCATCGACTGGATCATCCTGGGCGCCAGCTTCATCTGCTGGCCGAGCTTCATCTGCTGACGGGTGTCGAAACGCATCGCTGTCATTGGGGACACGGCACGGATTCCTCGTGGGTCGAGGACGCGACCGGTGTCGGCTTCCAGCCGAGGGGTGCCACGCGGGACGCCACTCCATCAGCGTCCTGGATCGCGGGTGGGCCGCGCCGAGCCATGCGTCTGCATGATATCGCCGCGGGATCGCGTCTCCCTGCACAATCCATGGCGATGCGGAGGCTTTCGTCGGTCTCCCCAACCCGCGAAATTCACGTTCAAACCCCTTGTAACGGCCGATTCCCGGTCGCCCAGCAACCTCGGACCCGGGCAGGACCCGATCAGTCGATCTGTCGGCGTTCGGAGATGGCGTCCGCGAGGACGGCGCGGCTCGCGTACTCGATCTGACTGCCGCTCGGCAGCCCACGGGCGAGGCGCGTGGTCCGGATGCCCAGACGCTTCGCCTCCTCGGCGACGTGCAACGCCGTCGTATCCCCTTCCATGTCGGGATTGAGACCGAGGACGAGCTCCCGCACCGCGGTGCCGCGGGCGTTGCGGGCCGGATCGCGCAGTCGGGCGAGCAGATCCTCCACGGTGAGTCCGTCCGGCCCCACGCCGTCGAGCGGATCGAGACGTCCGAGCAGGACGTGGTAGACGCCGGAGTGCATGCCCGTCTGTTCGAGACTGATGAGATCCCGTGGCTGCTCGACCACCAGAACCACCGACGCGTCGCGTCGTTCGTCCCGACAGATCGGACATGGATCCGCGTCGGCGAGGTTCCAGCAGATCGAACAGTGGCGGACGGTGTCCTTGACCCGTCGAATCGCGTCCGCGAGCTTCGTCGCGTCGCCCCGCTCGCTCTTGAGGATGAAGAAGGCGAGTCGCTCGGCGCTCCGGCGTCCGATGCCGGGGAGTCTGGAGAACTCCTCGATCAGGGTGGACACGCTCTCGGGGTAGGCGTCGCTCATGGTCTGATCCGATCGTTCAGGACGCGATCACATGAGTCCGGGGATGCCGCCGGGCGGGAGGGGAAGACCGAGTTCGGTCGCGGCCTGCTGGAGATGGCTCGCGATCATGTCCTGCGCCTTGGTCAGGGCCGCGTTCACGGCGCTCGCGACCAGGTCCTCCGCCATCGCACGATCCTGATCCTCGCCCGAACCGATGATCGCCGCGAACATGACCGGATCGATCTTCACCTCTCGGATCCGCATGCTGCCGTCGGCGATCGCGATCACGGCGCCACCGCCGACCTCCGCCTCGACCGACATCGCGGCGAGTTCGGCCTTCACCTCCTCCATCCGCGCCTTGATCTTGGGCAGGTCCTTCATGAGACTTCCGAGCCCCGCCATGCCTTTCAGTGCATCGAACATCAGGGTGCATCCTTTTTTTGTGGTGCCTTCGAATCCGAATCGGGTACTTCCGAGATTCCCTTCGTCGATTCGCCCCCGGCCGATCCACCCGACAGACGATTGACCTGCACGACATGGGCGTCGAAGAGCTCCATCGCGTCCTGGACGAACGGGATCTCGGAGGCCTCGAGCGCCCCCGCCGCCGGCGTCGCGGGAGCCGCGACGTGTTGCTCGACGAACGAGAGCCGAATCTTGCGTCCCAACGCCTGAGTCGCGAGCTCCTCGAGCGAACGTGGATCCCGTTTCACGAACTCGGCCGCGTTGGAGGGGATCTCCGGCGAACGCAGGTAGAGGGTTCCGCCTTCGAGTCGTTCGAAGGTGAACTCGGCGAGCATCGCGCGCTGCGAGGCCGATTGGGCGGAGGATTGCAGCCGTGCCCAGGCGCCCTCGGGGAAGGTGTGCTCGTCGGTCGATGCTTCCAGGGCGGGCGACGCCATCAGCGCATCCGGCTCCGAAGGCGCGGCCTCCGATGATGGCGGCGTCGATTCGGCGGCCGGGGCCGCCGGCTCGGGCTTGGGCTTGGCGTCGGTCGCACGATCTCGAGGCACCGATCCCGGGCCGGCTCGCCGCTCGGCGACCTGGCGGGTGGGCCCGGGCGACGTGGACCGCGCTGTCCCGGTCTCAGCGGCGGTCAGGCTTTTTTTTTTCGTCTCGACGCCCGTCCCGCCCGAACTCAGGAGCGTGGCGGCCTCGACGAAGCGTTCGCTCAGCGCCATGCGGGCGACGACCGCGTCGACGACCGCCCGAGGAACGCTGCTCGTGCGCACCCGCTGGGCGGCGACGTCGCAGAGGCCGATCAGATGAACGAGCTGCTCGGGAACGTGACGTCCGGCTTCGGCGACCAGCGCCTCCGCCTCCTCCGGTCCGGTCTCGAGCACGTCGGAATCGGCGCCGCAGGTCGCCGCGACGAGCAGCTGTCGAAACCGTTCGGCGAATCCGTCGAGCACCCGCTCGGGCGGGAGTCCCTCCCCTAGCAGATCCGCGGTCGCCTGCAGCGCAGCCGCGACGTCGCCCGTGCCGATCGCCGACACCGCCTGGCGGACCCGGTCCTCGGGGGCCACGCCGAGCACCCGCTCGAGCAGCGCCGCGTCGATGCGGTCGTCGGATGCCGCGACGAGTCGTTCCAGCAGGCTCAGACCGTCGCGCATCGACCCGCTGGCGA
>PKCT01000131.1 GCA_002862325.1 Phycisphaerae bacterium | reverse complement strand
ATGATCGCCAACTCGAACCTCGTGCCGCACTGGGCCACGCAGGAACACTTCGACGAGCTCGCGGCCAAGGGACTCATGATGTACGGCCAGATGACCGCCGGTTCATGGATCTACATCGGCACCCAGGGGATTCTGCAGGGCACCTACGAGACCTTCGCCGAGTGCGGACGCCAGCACTTTGGCGGCTCGCTCGCAGGCACGCTGAGCGTCACCGGGGGTTGCGGAGGTATGGGAGGTGCCCAACCGCTCGCCGTGACGATGGCCGAAGGCACCTGTCTCATCGCGGATGTCCAGCGCGACCGCTTGGAGAAGCGGGTGCACGACAGGTACCTGGACGAGATCATCGACGACGTCGACGCGGCCATCGATCGGGCGATCGAACTCAAGACGGCCTCGAAGGCGATCTCCATCGGCTGGCCCGGCAACAGCGTGGAACTGCTTCGCAGACTCGAGGAACGCGACATCGTTCCCGACGTGCTCACCGACCAGACCTCCGCCCACGACCCGCTCGAGGGCTACTACCCGGCGGACATATCGCGTGAAGAGGCTGAGGTGCTCCGGGCCTCCGACCCGGACGACTATCAGCGTCGCTCCATCGACTCGATGGAGGAGCACGTCCGGCTCATGGTCTCGATGCAGATGAAGGGGGCGAAGACCTTCGACTATGGCAACAACATCCGCCAGAGGGCGCTCGACAACGGCTTCGACAACGCCTTCGCGTTCCCCGGATTCGTCCCCGCCTACATCCGCCCGCAGTTCTGCCTCGGACGAGGTCCGTTCCGCTGGTGCGCCCTCTCCGGCGATCCCAAGGACATCGAGACGACCGATCGAGCCCTGATGGAGCTCTTCCCCGACGACGTGGGGCTCCATCGGTGGCTCAAGATGGCCGGCGAACGGGTCGCGTTCCAGGGACTGCCCTGTCGAATCTGCTGGCTCGGTCTCGGCGAGCGCGACAAGGCCGGCCTGCTCTTCAACGAGCTCGTTCGCGATGGACGGGTGTCCGCACCGATCGTCATCGGCCGGGATCACCTCGACTGCGGAAGTGTGGCGAGCCCGAACCGCGAGACCGAGGCCATGCTCGACGGAACCGATGCGGTGAGCGACTGGCCGATCCTGAACTTTGCGGTCAACATCGCCAGCGGCGCGAGCTGGACGAGCTTCCACCATGGCGGTGGCGTCGGCATCGGCTTCAGCCAGCACGCCGGCCAGGTCATCGTGGCCGATGGAACCGACGCCGCGGCACGCAGACTCTCGCGCGTCCTCGCGAACGACCCCATGATGGGCGTCTTCCGACACGCCGACGCGGGCTACGACGTCGCCCGAGACTGCGCGGACCGTCTCAACGTCGACATTCCCAGTCGAGACTGGTGATTCTCACCAGACACCCCGGCCGATCCCATCAAGCATTCAGCCGCCTTCGACCGTGGCACGATTGATCCGGTCGTGCACCGCCTCCCAGGCGGGCTCCTTCGGAGGCGGCACGAGGTCGATGCGTTCGGCACCGCTGAAGTCGGCGGCATGAAGCGAGGAGTAGAGAAGCGAGGCCGCGAGATCCGGTTCGGCGGGAAGATCCACACGAAAGAGCGGTTCTCCCCGACCCAGGGCCAGCCCGGGCTTCTGTCCGATCGTGATGACCGCCGATCGTTCCCCCCCCGCCTCTTCGATCGTGCACATTCGAGTCGTCACGTCCGGGGCGTAGTGACGAGCGGTCGAGCCCGGGGATGCGCTCTGGGAGGTCGACTCGGCCACGTCGACGGGGCGTCCGAGGATCGTCGAGATCCGCGTTCGATCCACCCCACCGGGGCGGAGGACGACGGGGTGATCGGGATCACGCACGTCCACCACCGTGGACTCGAGCCCAACCCGGCTGGGCCCACCATCGAGGATCAGGAGATCGAGCGTCGTGAAGTCCGCCAGGACGTGCCTGGCTTCGGTCGGCGAGAGCGAGCCGGATGGATTCGCACTCGGGGCCGAGATCGGTCGACCGAACGCCTCAAGGAGCCGCAAGGCCACCGGGTGGGCCGGCATTCGAATCGCAATGGAGTCTTGTCCGCCAGCGGAAGCGGCCGGGACGTCGTCCGCACGCGGAAGCACCAGTGTGACGGGGCCGGGCCAGCACGCCTGCGCGAGACGCTCGGCGGCGGCATTCCATGCACTGGTGAGCGACCGGGCGACGTCGAGCCTGCTCACGTGGGCGATCAACGGGTTGTCCGCCGGCCGGGACTTCGCCCGGTACACCGCAGTAATCGCATCGGCATCGAAGGTCGACGCCGCGAGTCCGTAGACCGTCTCCGTCGGCAGGCCCACCAGACGACCGCTTCGAAGACGCTCGACCGCGTCCTCGATCGAATCGGGAAGGTGCCCGGGGACAACCTTGGCGGACGGGAGGGAGGAGGTCACCGCTCAGCCCCGGTTCCGTCGGTGACGACCAGATCGATCCGATTGGCCTCGAGTCCGGTGCCGGTCACGCGGTGCAGTTCCGCGATCGCGAGGTTGTAGGCGACCAGGGCGTTGAGTTCCTGCAATTGCGCTTCGCCGAGTCGCTCCTGCCGCTGGAAGAGCAGGTTCAGGAACTCGGGGGTGAGGGCCGCGAGGGTCTCGCGGAGCGCTTCGAGCGATCGAAGGTTCTCCGCCTGGGCCAACCTGAAGTTTCTAGCCTGACCGACGAGCGCGTAGCCAGCCTCGATGTCGCGGATCGCGTTCTTCACCTGGAGCACCGTGTTCTGGACCGCCTGGCGGTACTGGATCACGGCGGAACTTCGACGGAGTCGCGCCTGACGAAGCACGCTCTCGGGTGCACGGTTGCCGATGGGCTGGCTGAACTGGAGTCCCACCAGGTAGTCCACGAACTGCCCGTCGATGTTCTGCAGACTTCCTCCAAGACCGTCCGCGAGTCCGAGCCAGGAGATCTCCGCCTTGAGATCGAGGGCCGGCAGTCGTCCGTTCCGCGCCACGATCTCCGAGATCGACGCATCGTCGATCACCAGGATCGCGGCGTCGATGATGGGCGACTGGGCCAGCGCCGTGGATATCGAGTCCCGAAGGTCGAAGGTGTAGGGCGATTCGACCATCGAATCGACGGGAACCACGTCGACTTCGGATCCAACCGGCAGGTCCGGCGCGTTGACCAGGAGCTTCAGGTTGTCCATCGCCTGGCCCACGTCGCGTCGGGCCCGAATTAACCGGGTCTTACGACTCTCGACCGTCGCGACCGCATCGGCGTACTGGGCGAGGGTGGTGTCGAATCCACGCCGGTTTCCCAGAATGTCGCGGATACGTTCCCCCTCCCCGACCAGCCACTCGGCGACCACCAGGTCCTGCCGGGCGAGATAGAGGGACCAGTAGGCCTGCTCCACCTGAACGACCAGATCCAGGAGATCCGATTCGATCGCCAACGCAGCCCGCCTGTCCGCGTTCTGGGCGAGCTTGATCGACGCGGTGTTGACATCCTCGCCGAAACCCCGAAGCAGAGGTTGGGCGAGTCCGAGTCCGACCGTGGAGAGGGTCGATGGGTCCGGATCGAGTCGGAAGCCTCCCCCCTGCTCTCGATTGGACTGCCGTTCGGCCTCGTAGCTCAATTCGATCGCACCACCCGTCTTCAACCTCTTGTTGAGGTCCGTCGTGAACCCCCACTGGGCGGCGTCGGTCCCCTGCATGAACGGCACGGCGTTGCCGAGCCCGTTTTCAAAGATGAGGTCGCTCGCAGGCTCGTCGATCCGAGCGAAGTTGGTTCCGGCCCCGAAGACCGCGTCGAAGGCCGCTTCCGCCTTCACGACCTCGGCCGAAGCGATCGCCTGGTCGATCCGCGTGTTCTGGATGCCCAGGTTCTGGACGACGGCGGTGCGAATCGCCTCCTCCAGAGACAAGGAGATCGGCTCCAGGGCGGCACCGTCGAGTCCCATGCCGAGGTCGAGCGATGCCCCCCCTCCAGCGCGTTGAGGGCCGATCAGGGCCAGCTCCTCGATCTTCGAATCGAGCTCTCCCCCGAGATCTTCGGTGTCCGCATCCGTCGTTCTCATGGTCTCGTCGGGGGGTAGGGAGCCGATTTCCCGCTCGACCGCGGCCGCGACCGAGCGTCTCAGATCCGCTTCGGCGTGTCGTTGATACGGCGTCTCACATCCGACGAACGTGATGACGGGAAGCATCGAGACCGTGAGCATGCCCGGCCTCAGGAACGTCGATGGATCTGGAATCGCCATATGGTCATGGTAGTGAACCCTGCAGCCATGAGGACGGAGTCGCGGCCGCTCGACTAGAATCTCAAGTATGAATCGATCACCTTTCGGTTGGATGCTCATCCTGGTCGGCGCCTCCTGCGGATGGCTGTCGGGCCCCTCGACCTTCGCAGCCTCCGATGGACCGGCGGCATCGACGGAAACTGGCTCGTCCGGTTGGTTCCTGGTCCGTGAGCGCGAGGCGGAGATGCGCGGTGCCCCCGCGTCTGCACCGGGATACCCCGTCGCCGTCCTCGCGCCGGGCACACCGGTCCATCTGGAAGGAACACCGGTGGACGGTTGGTCGATGGTCAGGCCGGAAGGCCCCGCCTTCGACGACGTTCGCGCGCTGGTCGAAGTCGACGAGCGGGTCGTCATCGACGGAGGATCCGTGACGGCGGTGGAGCCGACGACGGTCTACGCCTTGAATCTGCGATCCCGGATCGACTCCGACACCTATCTTCCGGCCCGATCCTGGATGGAACTCGCATCAATCGACCGCGGCCGCTCCCTCGACGCCGACCGGGTCTTCGACATGGACGGCAGCACCTGGGCGATCGTCACCCCCCCCAGCGGAACGCGTCTGTGGGTCAACACCGCGAAGCTGAGACCGGCCACCGAGACGGAACAGGCCGAAATCGGCACGATGATGGCGAACGCCCCCGCGGCGCCGCCGCCGGCGAGTTCCGATTCACTGCGCAACGTTCTGGCGCGACCTGCGGAACCTGCAGCACCGATGACCGAGCCGAACCTGTCGGTCGACGAGAACGGCGACTGGTTCGTCTCCAACCGGAACGATCTCGCGGTGCGGTCCGCGCCGCTCGATCGCCCGAGCTACACGGTTCGGACCCTCGAAAAGGGCGAGCCTCTTCTGGTCGTCGACATCGTCGACGGAAGCGCGGTTGTCGCTCTCCGCGGCGCAGTCGGCGACATACCGGGCATCCTCCAGCACGATGGGCGGGTCGAAGTCGTGGGGGATACGGCCCACATCGTCGGCCCCACGGAGATTCGAACCCCGAACTTGAACGCCGCCCTGGCGGATGGCACGTTCAATCCCGCCCGATGCTGGCAGACGATGGCGGAACCGCAGCCAGGCGACACGCTCAAGGTTCGCAAGCGATTCACGGCGAACAACCGCGAGTGGCTGCTCGTCACCCCACCGCCCGACGTGACCCTGGACGTCCTGCTCGGACAGCTCCGCCCGGCTCGCGCCGACGAGATCCCCACCGCTACGGAAGAACGGACCTGGCCCCCCAGGCCCAAGCCGATGGTTGCGGCGGAAACACCGAAGGGGGCCTCCGCACTCACCCCGAGCACATCCGAAGCGACCACGCCCGAGCCGGCCGCGACCGTCGAGTCTCGTCAGGCCGACGCGGCTTCGTCACCCGATCCATCCTCTTCCTCCTCTTCGACGAAGACCATCGAGATGGCGGACGCCATCGACGTCGACGACCTCGCCATCGAACCCGAGCCGATCACCCCAACCGAGCCTGCGGTGACCGAGGAACCGGTGTCCATCGCCCCCGAGCCGATCACCCCTACCGAGCCCGCGGTGATCGAGGAGCCGGTGTCCATCGATCTCGTCGAGTCCGAGGCGATCGAAGATCCCGCCGCGCCAGCCTCCACGGTGATCGAGGAGTCGGTCGCCACCAAGGAGCCCGTCTCGATCGACCTCGTCGAATCGGAGCCGATGAAAGAGCGCGCACCGACGAGGATCGACACGCCTGAACCGACCGAGGCACCAGCGCCCACGCCGAACGCCGCACCGTCGGCGAGCGAGAACTCGAAGCCGGTCGAGGTGCCAGCCTCGCGCGAGCCGGTCGAACCTGAGATGCCCGAACCGCCGGCCGCTCGGCCGGCGG
>PKCT01000132.1 GCA_002862325.1 Phycisphaerae bacterium | reverse complement strand
ACGCGGCGGCCGGTGGCGACGGCGTCGTTCTCCTGCCGCTGGCCCACGCGTCGCCGGATGCCGCGATCCAGGCGGTCCGCGCGGTGCTCACGCCGCGACAGGCGGCCGTCGTCAAGCTCGTTCCCGGCCCGGACGCGCGGAGTCTGGTGGTCGCGGGTCCGGCCAGCGACATCGACGCGGTGCGACGGACCCTGGTGCTCATCGATCGTCCGGGGAGAGTCGGGCGGCAGGTCCGCTACCTCGTCGTCGACGCGGCCGATCCCCGCGTCGCGGTCGACCGGGCGAAGCGCATGTACGGCGCCGAGACGCAGGGCGAGATCGGCCGCGAACTCGAGATCGAGTTCGACGACGGCAGTCGGCGTCTGGTGATCGAGGGGACCAGGCCGGATCTCGACGCGTTCGAGCGGCTGCTCACCCTCGCGACCGGCACCGTGACGCCGCAGACGTCGATCCGTCAGTTCACGGTCGACTCCACCGATCCGAGCCGATTGGTGGGGTCGTTGCAGCGTCTCGCAGGCGCCATGCTCCAGCCCCGGGACGGAGGAACCTACGTTCCGCCTCGATTCGAAGCGGTCGATCCGCTCGATCTTCTCGTCGTCGAGGCGTCGATCGAGCAGTTTCCGCTGATCGAGGAGTTGATCACCACGCTCGACCGTCCTCAACCTGGCGACGTCGCCTTCCGGGTGGTGTCCGTCGGCACCCGCGAAGGCGAGCAGCTTCTGGCGCGGGCGACCGCGGCGTTCGAGCGACGGATGTCGTTGTCGCCTCAAAGTGGTCTGGACATGCCGCAGGTCCGACTCGATCGCGAGGCCGGAGCCTTCGAGATCCTCGGCGACGCCGACGCGGTCGACGCCTTCGAACGCGCCATCGCCGAGGCTCGCAAGCTTCTTCCCGAGCCTCGAATCGGCCGAATGGTCGCGATCCGTCAGGTTCGAGCGGCGGAGATCGCGAAGCCGCTGCAGGAACTGCTCGACACCGCGGTCGTCATTGGAGACGACGCGGCGACTCGCCCGGCCACGATCGACGTGGTGGAACCGACCAACAGTCTCTGGGTCCAGGGCGACGCGGCGCAGGTCGCGACGATCGAGGGATTCGTCCGCGAGCTCGATGTCTTCGAGCCGACGGAGATGCCCCCGCTCCGCATGCTCCAGCTCTCCGCGAGCGATGCGGTCCAGGTGGCGGAACTCCTGAACACCCGATACGACGCGCGGCCGACCGACGTCCGGCGCGAACAGCCGGTGCGGATCGAGGCCGATGCGGCGACCAACACGCTGGTCGTCACCGCCGCGACGCCCGTGTTCGAGGAGATTCGGGAGTTCGTCGAATCGCTGAATCGAAACGGCGGGGGCGAGGCCGAGCGGGAGACGATGATCTTCCCCCTGCGCCTCGCGCGAGCGACGGATCTGGCGACCGCGTTGGACACCCTGTACCCGGAACCGCCGATGCCGCTCGACAGTCGCGGACGGCCGCTTCCACATCTGCGTCAGCCCCGCGAAGTCTTCGTGAGTGCGGACGCGGGCACCAACACCCTCATCATCGAGGCGGCGGCCGCGAGGCGGGCGAGCTTCGAGGAGCTGGTGCAGCAGCTCGATCGAATCGAACTTCCGCCGCAGGCGGCGTTGCGGACGTGGAACATCCGGCGTGGCGAAGGCGGCGAGGTCGCGCAGACCCTCGCCACGCTCGCCCGTCAAGGCGTCCTCAGTCGGCCCGGCGTGAACGGGGAGAAGGCGGTCGAGGTGACCGTGCAGTTCGAACCCAGAAGCCGGACGCTGATCGTCGCGGGCGACGAGTTCACCTTCGAAAAGGTCGAGGAGATCCTCGAGGATCTCCAGGCGGTGCCGATGAGTCGATCCCTTCGCGTCATCGAGATCGCGTCGGGAGACGTTTCCGCGATCGCGGACCGGGCCGGTCGGATCTACGGTGAACAGACCGAGGGCGATCCCGACTTCGGTCCCGTCGAGATCGAAGTCGATGCGGTGAATGGAACGATCCTCGCCGTCGGGGAGGAGTCGTCGCTCGCGCGATTCAGTCAGGTCGTCGCCCAGCTCGAATCGGCCCAGGCTCGTCCGCCGGACGTCCGACTCCTGTCGCTCGAGCACACCGAAGCGGACGAAGTCGCCGCGATGGTGGAGGAACTCCTGAGCAACGAACTGTCGATGGCCGTGCTCGGCGGCCCGCCGCCCGAGATCGAGCCCCTGGCTCCGGTCAACGCCCTTCTCGTCGCGGCCCAGCCGCGCGAGCACGAGATCATCGGGTCGGTCGTCGAGGCCCTCGATGTCGCCGACGAGGCCCTTCCGCCGATCCGAATCCTCCAGGTCCGAACCGCCGATGCGGCCAATCTCGCTTCGGCGCTCTCGCAGACCTACGACCGCCGTTCGCCCGATCAGCGAGCGGATCGACCGGTGCGCATCAACGCGGACGCGGCCACGAACTCGCTCATCGTGGCGGCGCATCCGGATCTTCTCGACGAGATCAAGACGATCGTGTCGGAACTCAACGACGCAGACCGTCTCGACGCGGAAGGTCGCGAGATCCGGATCTTCCCCTTGCGAATCGCACGAGCGGAGGAACTCGCGAGCACGATCGACCAGATGTTCCCCGAGCCGCCGATGCCTCGGGACTCGCGTGGTCGTCCGCGTCCCGACCTCCAGCTTCCGCGCGAGATCGTGGTGCGGGCGAATCCGCAGATGAACGCGATCATCGTCGACGCGCCGATCCAGCGGATGGCCGGCTTCGAGAAGCTCGTCGAGCAGCTCGATCAGGCTCAGCTCGCGACCGAGACCGAGATCCGCACCTGGAAGATGCCCGCGACGGAGCTCGACGCCGCGGCCCGCACGTTGCGGGAACTCGCGGCCGGTGGCCATCTGGGGATCACCGATGCGACGAGTTCCATCACCGTGGCGATGGACGGCGCCAGCGACACCCTGATCGTGTCGGGGCCGGTCTCGATCTTCGAGCGAGTCGATTCGGTGATCGCCTCCCTCCAGTCGGGACCGGTGGTGCCCGCCACGACGCTCCGCACCTTCCGACTCGCCAGCGCCCGCGCCGACTCGCTCGCCCCGATGCTTCGCGAGATTCTCGTGGCGAGGATCCAGGAGGAGGTGCCCGGCGGCATGCGCGGCGTGGAGCGACTCCTCACCGTGACCGCCGATCGGAAGACCAACACCTTGATCGTCTCCGCTCCGCTCGCGGTCATGCCGATCGCCGAGCAACTCGTCCGAGTCCTCGACGAATCCGGTTCGCCGGTCGGCGAACCCACGGTTCGGGTGCGACCCCTGACCTTCGCGGACGCCGATCTCGTGGCCTCGGCGTTGCGGGACGCGATCCCGAGCATGATCAGCGACACGACCGGCGACGTCGTGGATGTGAAGGTCGTCCCCGCCGCGGGATCGAACGCCATTCTGCTCGTCGGCATTCCCGAGGACATCGAGGAGGTCGAATCCCTCATCGAGCCGCTGGACGCTCGGCCGGCGACCGATGCGGTCGATGCGCGGACGTTCGAGCTCGCCCATGCGGACGCCCGACGCATCGCGCCGATCGTCCAGCGCATCCTCGACGATCAGCAGGACAGCGATCCCCGCGTCCTCTACGAGCGGATTCGACGAAGCCGGGGCGCGATCGATCCGACCCCGAAGGTTCGCGTCGAAGCCGACGACCGGACCAACAGTCTCATCGTGAGCGGACCGCAGCAGACGGTCAATCTCGCGAGCGGGCTGATCGAGAAGCTCGATCGCCCGGATGCCGACGCGACGCGGACCTATGCGTCGTACACGCCGCGTCGGGCCGATCCCCGGAAGGTCATCGAATCCGCCCGCGAGGCGCTCGAGGAGACCAGGCCCTCCGGCACCCGAGCCTCGCTGTCGCTCTTCCTCGAACCCCAGAGCGGCACCATCATGGTGGTTGGATCGGAGTCGGAGACGAAGCGGGCGGTCGCACTGCTGAAGGAATGGGACGACGCGGTGCCGGCACTGCCGGTGATGGATCTCGGCGTCATTCGACTTCGTCACGCCGACGCGACTCCGGTGGCCCGAACCCTGACCACGATGTTGCGGGATCGCGGCCGATGGCCGCAGTCGATCCGCGACGCGGCTCGAGCCGGTCTGCCGATGGTCGAACCGAGCGTCACCGCGGACGTGGCGGCGAATCGGATCCTCGTCTCCGCGCCCCCCGAACTGCAGTCGATCGCCACGTCGCTCGCGCTCGAGCTCGACAAGGACGAGGCGGCCTCGACCACCGAAATCCGGGTCTATCCCGTCGGGGCCGGCACCGCGACCGAACTCGCGGCGGCGCTCGAGACCGGACTTCGGGCGGCGGCCCGTCCCGGCGAACCGAAGCCCGCGGTGTCGCCCGCGGCCCGGGCCGACGCGGTGATCGTGACCGCCTCGCCGCGTCTGCAGACTCTGGTGGCGACGCAACTCGAGACGCTCAACGCCGGCGGTGGAGGCATCCAGGTCCGAACCGTCTTCCTCAAGCATGCGTCCGCCGCCCGCGTCGCGCCACTCGTCGAGCGGATGCTGGTGGAGAAGGACGTGGTCGATCCACGCGACATGCCCACCTGGATGCGGATCGAGATGCAGCGGGCGAGGTACCGCGGGGACATTCCCGAGGACACGCCCAACAACGTGCTCGCCGATGAACGCCTCAACGCGGTCGTCATCTCCGGACCGCTGGCGATCCTGAACGCGGCGGAGCAGCTCGTCTCCCAGCTCGACGTTCCCGCGGGACGATCGGGAGATCGACGCATCCGGGTGCTCGAGGTGAGGAACACCGATGCCGGCTCGCTCGCCGCCACGCTCGACGAGCTCTTCGAGACCGATGACGACGGCATGGCTCCGCCCGTCATCCGCGTGAACGACGCGAGCAACACCCTGCTCGTTCGAGCGACGCCGGACCAGTTCGAGCAGATCGAGACGATCGTCAAGAGCGTCGACGACGCGTCGCTCAACGTCGCCCGCGAGCTCAGGACGGTTCCCATCGACCCGGGGCGGGGTTCGGCCGAGGACATGGCGAGGATGCTCGAGCGAATGCTCGATCGGGATGACGACGACCGGGTGCGCATCGTGCCCTTCGAGGAACTGCTCCAACGATCGAAGACCGAGTCCAAGACGCCGAAGCGGAGTTCGGATGCATCGTGGGGAGCCGCCGGTGGACTCGAGGGGCTCCGACGCACGATCGCGACCGCGATCCTCGGTGCGGTGCAGGACGCCGGTGCGGACGAGTCCGCGGCCTCCGAGGACGAGGCCGAGATCATCGTGGCGATCGATCCGGAGACGAATTCGCTCGTGGTGCTGGGCAGCCCACGCGAGCTGGATCGGTTCGCGGCGCTCGCGGACGAGGTGGAGGGTCGACTCCCCGAGGCGGGAAGCGTGGTGCGGACGATCACCCTGCCTTCGGAGGTCGACGCTCGCAACGTCGCCAACATCGTGAATCAGACGATCCGGCGCATGGTTCCGGCGGGTGGCCGGAGCGGAGATCTCGCCCGCTCCACCACCGTGGTGGCCGATGTGGCCTCGAACGCCCTGATCGTCGCGACCCGTGAATCGGACATGGGTCTCATCGAGGGGCTGGTCGCATCGGCGGCGCAACCGGCGGACGCGGCGGAGGTCGTGGTCCGCGTCTATCCGCTCCAGGACGTGAGCGCCGCACGAGCCGCCGCGGGGCTTCGAACGCTCCTGCAGCGTCCGGGCGGAGCGAGGTACCGGGAGCTCGCGATCACCTTCGACGCCGACGGCGCGAAGACCGAGGCGACGTTCGATCCGAGCCGGGTTCGGGTCGTCGACGATCCCTCCAGCAACGCCCTGGTCGTCATGGCGCCGGAATCGGCGATGGCGTTCGTCGATCGGTACATCGAGCTCGCGCAGCAGTCTCCCGTCGGCGAACGAACCACCCTCCGACTCTTCACGCTCCGGTACGCCAACGCGGCGGACCTGCAGAGAACGCTCCGACAGATCTTCCAGACGCGGTATCGCAATCTGCGACGGAGCGGCGCGGGCGGCACGGAGCCGGACTTCGCGGTCGATCGAAGGAGCAACCAGTTGATCGTGACCGCGAGCGCGGAGGAGCTCAAGGAGATCGAGC
>PKCT01000096.1 GCA_002862325.1 Phycisphaerae bacterium | reverse complement strand
GGCCGCGGCGATGCTCGACGATCTGCTCTCCACCGTGCTCCTGGAGGGGCCACTCGACTTCCCGAAGCTGCATGCCACCAACGGACAGGGCGAATTCCCGTATGAACAGTTCACCTTCCAGGTGCGAATCGACGATCCGGGCGAAGGCGAGCCGTACCGGGTCACCGCGACGGTGGCGCACTCGACCGGAAGGACGTTCGAATGCGAGACGTTGATCGCGGCCAAGGTCGGCGAGGAACCCGATCCCGAGCGCATGCCCGAAATCCCCATCGATCGCGAGGCACGATATGAAGAGATCCTTGGCTTCTAGAACCCGTGGATTCACGCTGATCGAACTCATTCTGGCCGGTGCGATCGCCGCGCTCGTCCTGGTCACGGTGGTGGTGACGCTCTCGCAGATCGGGCGAGCGCGATCGGTCTCACGTGGAAGACTCCTCTCCAATCTCCGAGCGACGACCGCGCTCGAGGAGATACGACGCGATCTTTCGAGTCTCATCCGGGACGCGGATCTGTTCAACGCCCGCATCCTGCTCTTCAGTGACACCGCGACGGTCATGGTCGACGACCGGCGGATGGATGTATCGCGCGACGAAATCCTCGTCTTCAACACTCGGCTCGAACCCCTCGGGGAGATCGAGTACAACGGAGAGGGCGGGGAGTACGAAACCCAGTATCGCGTCGACATCGACCAATTCGGCGCAGCGCTCTGGCAGCGTCGCGATCCGGTCCCAGACGAGTTCCCCGATGGTGGAGGAATCGCGACGCCGATCGCGGAGGGCCTGATCGGTCTCGAGATCCTGGCATACGACGGTCAGGAGTGGTTCGACGAGTGGGATTCGGACATTGACGGCTACCCCTGGGGATTCCAGATCACCGTCACCGCGATCGGCACCGAAGAGGGTGGATTGGACGACATCGACGGCCGCATGATGACCACCTTGAGGACCCACGTCTCGGTCGATCGGATCATCCCGCCATACGTCGAGCCTCCTGAGCCCGATCCGGAGGACGCGGAGAACCTCGATCTGCCCGAAGGAGAAGGCATTCCCGACGTATTCACGCCCAATGGCGAGATCGATCCACAGGCAGGAGGCCGCCCCGGCCCACAAGGTGGACCGGGTGGCCTTCGCGCGCCTCGAGGCGAAGGAGGACGTCAACCCGGAGGCTTTGGAGGCAAACGAGACAGCCGACCGAGCACTCAAGGCGGAAATCAAGGTGGCAGAGGTCCGAGCTCGCGTCCGGTCGGCCCCGGTCGCGGAAGCAAGACCTCCAGCTCCTCCGGCGGAACGACTCGGTTCGATGACTGACTTCCAGGCACAACGCCCCCCTGCCCGTAACCACGTCCGTCGGGGCTCCGCCACGGTGGTGGTGCTCTGGTCCATCGCGATCGCGGCGATGGTCGTCGCCGCGACGCAGATGATCACGTGGCGCACCGCCTCGCTCGGTCGCGCCAGCCTCGGGCAGGTTCAGGCCAGATGGGCGGCTCGGGCGGGAATCGAGCGGATCATCAGCACCCTCGCGTACCACACCGAAACTCCGGATCCGGAGGATCCGATGCTTCTGTATCGGGATCTCGAGTACGACTGGAGTGGAAGCCTCTCCAGCGGAACCTGGGAGATGCAGCATGCGGCGGAGGGAATGGAGCTCAAGGGACCGATGGATCTCCATTCCCGCCTCAACATCAATGCGGCGAACTCCCTTCAGCTTCAGGAGGTCCCGGACATGACCATCGACGTCGTCGATGCGATTCGGGATTGGATCGACGAAGACGATGAAGTCCAGGGAACGGGAGTCGAAAGCAGCTTCTACGAGGGGCGAGAGATGAACTACCGCCCCCGCAATAGCAGCATGAAGTCGATCGCCGAACTCGAGCTGGTCGCGGGAGCATGGCCCGAATCGGTCCGGGGGGAGGATTGGAACCTCAACAACCGGCTCGACGCGAACGAGAACGATGGCGACCTGGCGTTCCCCGCGGACGATGCGGACGACGAACTGGACCTCGGGTGGTCGGGATATCTCACGGCGGAATCCGTCGATTCGCCATTGGGGCTGTCCGGCCTTCCTCGCATCGACCTTCGGACCGCCTCGGCCGAGGAGCTCGTCGACACGCTCGAAGTCAACGAAGCACAGGCCCAGGCCCTGCTCCAGTACGCCTCCGGCGAGAATCCCATCCTGGGGACGCTCCTGACGATCGAGCTGGCGGAGATCGTGGGGGGAACCTCGAGCTCGAGTCGGCAGGGTGGACGATCGGGGCGATCGAGAGGACGAAACACCAGCACTCAGGACTCGAACGTAATCGATCCCCTGACCGACCAGCAGCTCGAACGGATCTTCGCCGAGTGCACGGTGACCGATTTCACGGGAATCGAACCGGTCCCTGGGCGGGTGAACGTCAATACCGCCGGGCCGGAGGTGCTCCGGATCCTCTTCGACGGGGACGCGGGTATCGCGGAGTCCATCATGGCCCTCAGGCAATCACGTGCCGAGGGAATCAGGAGTATCGTAGAGCTACGGGGGGTTCGTCGAATTCAACCAGCGATCCTGGCCGGCGTGGCCGACCAGATCGACGTGACTGGCTGGACATTCTCGGTCACGAGTCGGGGAACTTCTGCGAACGGACAGGAAGTGGAAATCCACGCGATCCTGGATCGTTCAAACTTGCCGGTCGTCATTCGACACTTCCGTGAAGACTGACGAAGATACCGGACGCTGGTTCTCTCCTCTTCGATTCACCGATCCTCCCCCCATGGCCCGGAAACGTCCTGAAACAAGCCCACGACTCCTCGGTCTCTGCCGCCACGACGGCGGCGAGTACCGGGTGATTCTCGTCTCGGAGTCCGACGGCCCCCGCATTGTGGACCGCTGGAGTTGCTCCGGCCCGGAACTCGGCACGCGACTCGTGGCCGCCGGCTGCGGACATCTCCTCGTCGTCCTTCCCGCGTCGGCGACCCTCGTCCGTACGGTCCATGTTCCGCCGGCGAGCCCGCTCCAGGTCGAATCCGCGATTCGGATCGAAGCGGAAGCGAAGCTCCTCGGTTCGGCCCCGGCCCATCGCACCGCCACCGGCCTTCTAGGGGTCGAATCGCAACTCCCGACCGGCCTGTCGGTCGCATGGCCCGATGGGCTCGATGCGGAGCTGCCAACCCTCTCGGAGGACATCGAGGTTCATTGGGTGCCCGAGATCGCCTGCCTGGCCTTTCTGTCCGGGGTCGAATCGACCAGGATCTTCGCGCAGATCACGCAGCTCGAAGATTCGACCGCGGTCTCGGCCGTGATCCCCTCGAGCAAGGGGCCGGTGTTCCGTTCCATGCGTTCGGATCGCATCGACCGAGACGCCGCGTCGATTCTTCGTCCCCTGGTTGTGGAGACCCTCCTTGGCGACCGGGTCGCGCCCGATCAGCTCGAGACCGAGTCCAGCCAACTCCTCTCGGGCCTCGAGGAACGCCAGGTCGCCGGTGGCCTGATCGCGGACGGATCAGAAACCGACGCCCAACTCACGCAATTGGCGTCGAACATCACACTGGAGCAGACTGGGCGCTGGGCCGCGGTCGACCGCCTGCTGCTTGCGATCCTGGGTGTTCGAGGAAGCGGGCTGTCCCACCTGGCCGAACTCCAACGAGATCAACGATCTGTGGATCCCGGACTGGTCGGCAGGGTCTTCGAGAAGCTGTCGAACGGCCGGACCGCCGTCGCCATCGTCACCACCGCCATCCTGGTCTTCCTTCTGGTTCCCCTCGCATCCGCGGGACTTCGTCTCGCCGTGATGCATCTCAAGATCGACGACCTTTCCAAGCTGCAGAGCGACGTCGAACAGCACGACAATCTCAAGGTGGTCTACAGAGTCCTCGGCGATCAGGCATGGTCGATGACCAAGCTCCTGGGCGACATCGCAAACCTCACGCCGGAGCAGATCGAGCTCACGTCGATCTCGATCGCACACGGCGAGCCGATGGCGATCTCCGGCGTCGCGAAGCGGGACGGCGACTACGAGGGACGAGACGTCATCTTCGAATTCAATCGCCGACTTCGGGAAAGCGGACTGTTCGCAGACGCCGGTCCGCTCGCGTCGATCGAGGAGCCCGACAGTCGCGGTTACACGGAATTCAACGTCTCGGCCGACCTCGCGAATCCCCTTCGCCCCCTGAGAACCAGGGCCGAAGAGGACTACGCGGTCCTGTCCTATCAGGACCGACGGTACGGACCGACCGACGACGACGGCTACCTGATCGTCGACCCCGATCTCAGACAGGCGAGGCTCGACTCGATGATCGATCGTGGACTGAACTTCGATCGCATCCTCGCCGAGTCGAAGTCCAAGCCCGACCCCCGGTCGGTCGCGACCGACGAAGACGCCGCCGCCGAGACGGAGGCATCCGCCTCGGATTCGGGATCTCGGGGATCGTTGGCGACGGAAGCCGGCACGCCCGACGATGCCGCCGGCCCCGAACGCCCGAACGACCAGGCGCGCGATCGACGAGCCCGACCGGCACGCCCCTCCCGCCCGGAACCGGGAAGCCGCAGCGCGATCCGCAGCAAGGTCGTCGAGATTCCCCCGCCCTTGACCCAGGAAGAGATCGCGACCCTGAGCAACGCCGAGGCGAAGGCGATGCTCGAAAAGGTCGCGGAGGCGAGAAAGCAGCCCGGCGTCGAGGACGAGATCAAGGATCGCCTGAAGAACGAGTTCTACCAGCTCATGGCCAGAATCCAGGAAACCAACTCACCATGAGCGATTCCACTCCCAAGCACGGCGGCGAGCAGTCCGAGGACATGGTCGACCGATTCCTCCGCCTCCCTGCGAGTTGGCAACTCGGTGGCGTTCTCGTCCTCGTGGTGGTCGCCATCCTCGTCGCCCAGGAGCACGTCTGGCCGACCGCGGACCGATGGAACGAGGAGGCGGACCAGATCGAGCGCACCCTCACCAACGCCCGAAACCTCGACCGCGGACTGCCGCCTTCGATCGAGCGGATCGCCGTGGCGCTCGGGCCGATCGAGGTGCCGCGATCCGCCGCGCCCGGGGCGACGAGACTTGAGGAGACCGTCGGCGAGATCTGCTTGAGGCACAATCTGGTTCCCAAGATCGACGGCAGAACCGGCAGCCGACTCCCGCCGAACAATCCGATCAGCGCCATGGCCGGAGGTCGCGTCGACCGTCTCGTGTGCGAGATGGAGTTCACCGCCACTCCGGATCTTCTCATCAAGGTCCTTCGCGACCTGGAGTCCGAGCCCGAAATCGAATCGATCGCCGACCTCCGTCTGGATCGGATCAACGACGGACCGGATCTCGATGTGACGCTCGTGGTCGAAGCCTGGATCGTCCCCGCCGCTGGAGGACGGTCGCGATGAAGCTTCCCGACAAGCTCCAACCCCCCGCCGATCTCCGTTGGTCAGGTCCCCTGATCGCCAGTTCGCTCGCCATCGCCATCGCGGGAATCGCCCTCCTTCTCGAGCTGCCAGGGCTCGCTTCCGCGGTCGTCAGTCCGGGCGAATCCGTGCGGGACTTCGATCTGACCACCGAGCTCGCGACCAAGCACGAACGCCAGGCCGAGGTGAATGCCCGACGCTTCGAGGGACGATCCCCGTTCATCGTCCCAAGTCGCCCGCCGACCCGTCCGGTCGCACGCCCCAAGCCTGCGGAGCGTCCCAAGCCGACCTCGGTCGCGAAACCGAAGGCTCCCACGGGGCCACCAGAGACGTATCAAGGCCCCAAGCCCGTGGGCGTCGCGGTGAACGCGGTGTTCTTCGAAAACGGCGACGTCATCTACCAGGGGCAGGAGCGAGGCGGCGTCACGGTGCTGGCGGTACTCGGCCCGAATGAAGTCCGTCTCGGGCATCGTGGCGGTGAGTATCGGGAAAGCTTCCTGATGGGCGAGACCAGCTCGCTCTTCACACCGTTCTCATTCCCTCCCGACGCCGCCTCGGTACTCACCGGCGGACCGTCTGCGACGAACAGGGGAAGCCGCCCGGCTTCACCACCGAGTCAGCCAAGCCAACCGACTGGCAATACCGGCAATCTCCCCAAGGTCTACTCGACCGCCGAACTCGAGAAGATGGACCGCAGCCAATTGATCGACGCCATGCGCACCATC
>PKCT01000024.1 GCA_002862325.1 Phycisphaerae bacterium | reverse complement strand
GCCTGCCACGCATGGTCGTCGCTCATGATGAAGAGAATGTTGGGACGATCGCGCCCGGAACCCGAAAGAATTCCAGAAACCGCGAACATGATGAGGGTGGCAAGAATAGTCGTCACGGGCGGCACCTCCGACTCGGAGACTATCCTCATCGAGACCGGTCATCCACGGCCGATTGTTCGGAATGGGTTTCGTCGTCCCCCGGGTTCGGTCGATACCAGATCGGTCGTTTCGTCTCCCAGGGTACGGAACACGCCTTTCCGGCCCGGCCGGATTCAAGTCTCGCTCGTCCGTGAGGCCGAGCACGGGGTCAATTGATGCACGCTCAGCACGATCCGGAACATCCACTCCACCATGACCTGCCCGAGGTGACCGTCGACGACATCGCCGCCGGCCTGCTCGGCCATCTCGCCGTGGAGAGGGCGCAGCGTCTCTACGAGGCACCGGACCGGGATCGGTTCTACGCGCTCGCGTCGGAAATCCGCGAGGTTCTGATGAATCGCTGGCTGGATTCGCGCGATCGATACCGGAAGCTTCGCAGCAAGCGGATCTGCTTCCTGTCGATCGAGTTCCTGCTGGGCCGCGCGATGCGGAACAACGTGCTCAATCTCCGACTCGAACCGAGGGTCCGCGGGGCGCTCGAGCGCTACGGGATCTCGCTCGAGAACCTGGAGTCGTGCGAACTGGACGCCGGACTCGGCAACGGGGGGCTCGGCCGGCTCGCGGCGTGCTTCCTCGATTCGATGACGACCCTGTCGCTGCCCGCGGTCGGATACACGCTCCGGTACGAGTACGGCATCTTCAAGCAGGAGGTCCGTGGCGGCTATCAGGTCGAGCGGCCCGACAACTGGCTCCGATTCGGCGACCCCTGGATGGTCCCGCGGGCCGACCTGCAGCAGGGCGTCGAGTTCGGCGACATCGGACACGGCGGCCGCGATCAGGTGATCGGCGTTCCCCACGACTACCCCGTCGCCGGCTGGGGCGGCGACACGGTCCACACGATCCGCTGCTGGTCGGCGGTCGCCCCGGAGGCGATGCATCTGTCCGAGATCGCCTCGGGCGACTACGAGGCGTCGGTCTCACGAAGGATCGAGGCCGAGAGGCTCACCAAACTGCTCTACCCGGACGATCGCACCGCAGCGGGCAAGGAGCTTCGGCTCAGGCAGGAATTCTTCTTCGTCTGCTGTTCCGTCGCGGACATCATGCGGCGGTTCCAGTTCGAGAACGACAATCTAGATCAGCTGCCGGACAAGGTCGCGCTCCACATCAACGACACCCATCCGGCGCTCGCGATCGCGGAGCTCATGCGAATCCTGGTCGACCAACACGGGCTCGACTGGGATCATGCCTGGGATCTGACCGTTCGCACGGTCGCCTACACGAACCACACCCTGATGCCCGAAGCGCTCGAAAAGTGGCCGATGCCGCTCCTCGAACGGTTGATGCCCCGCCACCTCGCGATCATCCTCGAGATCAATCGTCGATTCCTCGAGGGGCACGCGAAGAGCCTCGCTGCGGTGCCGGGCGACTACGAGAGCGCGAGCATCGTCGAGGAGTCCGAACCGAAGCAGATTCGAATGGCGAACCTGGCGGTGATCGGATCCCACTCGGTCAACGGCGTGTCGCAGCTCCATGCCGAGTTGATCAAGAAGCGGCTGATGCCGCAGTTCGACCGGGTATTCCCCGGCAAGTTCCGGGGCATCACCAACGGCGTGACGCCGCGCCGCTGGCTTCTGCAGGCGAATCCCGAGCTGTCGGAGCTTCTGCTCGACACCATCGGCGACCAGTGGATCACGGATCTGGACCAGCTTCGGTCACTCGAACCGCATGCGAACGACCCCGCCTTCCGGAAGGCCTATGCCGACGCGAAGCAGGCCGCCAAGACCCGGTTCACCGACTGGGTCGAGGAGAAGCTTCGGATCGAGCTCGATCCGACCTTCATGATCGACGTCCATGTGAAGCGCATCCACGAGTACAAGCGGCAGTTCCTGAATCTGATGCACGTCGCGGCCTTGTATCGACGTCTGAAGCAGGATCCCGGATTCCTTCCCCAGCCGCGAGTGGTGGTCTTCGCGGGCAAGGCCGCCGCCGGCTACGAGCGGGCGAAGGACATCATCAAGGCGATCACCAGCGTCGCGGACGTCGTGAACTCCGACCCCGACGTGTCGGACCGCCTTCGCGTCATCTTCGTTCCCGACTACGGCATCACCAACGCCGAGCGCATCATCCCGGCGGCGGATCTCTCCGAACAGATCTCGCTCGCGGGAACCGAGGCGAGCGGAACCGGGAACATGAAGTTCTGCCTCAACGGCGGACTCACCATCGGAACCCGGGACGGTGCGAACATCGAGATCGCCGAGGAGGTCGGCGAGGAGCACATGTTCCTCTTCGGCCTCTCCGCCCAGGAGGTCGCCGACAGTGCGACCTGGTACGACCCCCGGTGGCATCTCGACCACGAGGCCACGACGAGATCGACGGTGAACTTCCTCTTTGGCGAGACGTTCGCGTGGAAGGACCCCGAGGTCTTCGAACGCCTGCAGTCGATGCTCCTCCAAGAGGGGGACCGCTGGCGACATCTGGCGGACTTCACCTCCTATCTCGACGCCCATCGTCGCGCGGAGGAGCGGTTCCTCGATTCCGACGCATGGTGGCGGTCCGCCGTGCTGAACACGGCTCGCGGAGGTCGCTTCTCGAGCGATCGGGCGATCAAGGAGTACGCGTCGCAGATCTGGGGCGTCCAACCGGCTCCCGCATCGAGTTGAGAAGCGCGGCTGGCGTCGTCGGATCGGTCGGCGGGGTATGGTCCTCAACGAAGGACGTCCGCCGTGAACCCCAGAAGCGAAGAGACCTGGCGTGGTGTCGCTCGTGACCTCGAGCATCGAGATCGCTCCGAAAAGGCGCGTGGGATGTTCTGGATGGCGATCGATGCCTGGATCAGGGACCTGCTGCTGGTGGGGCCGGAGAACGACACGTCGGCATGTCGCGTCAAGCCGAGGTTCCGATCGCTCCTCCCCGATCCGCATGCCGCCCTGGACTTCGCGGCCGAACTCACGATGGAACGGGTGAAGCAGTGGTCCAGCGGGCGCTTCGACGACGAGGGCCTGCACGATCTGGATCGGACCCAAGGGCTGTCGAGGATCGCCTCGGCATCGTTCGTTCGGCTCCGGGCGCTCTCGGCTCTGCGGCATCGAAACGGCGCTGGTCTGGTCGGCCTTCCCGCCGAGGCGGCTCCGGCCTGGTCCCTCGATGCGGCGGACGACGCCGATTTCGCCGGTTCGCTCGAGGGCGACGTTGCCGCGCCTGGGTCCTCGTCCAGTCTGGTTCGTCTCCTCGCGGGCCTCGAGTCGGGCGCGCCCGTACTCCGTCTTCATGCCGCATCGACGCGGGTCGGGGCGATCCTCGTGACCGCGGCGATGCAGCTTCTCCCTCGGCTCGTGCCCGACGAACCGTCCAACGTCCTCGCGATCGAGGCGATGGAGCGGGACCTCGCTGGTTCCATCGACCTGGTGGACCTCGCCCAGCAGGACGCGGCGATGCTTCTGGGCGACCTGGTGGAGTCGCTCCAGCGAGAACTCTTCGAACACCCCGGCATGGAACCGGCGGCGGTGGCGAAGATCGAGCGTCGGATCGTGCGAGTCCGGGCGGACCTCGTGGTTCAGCCGCTCTCGGGTCGAACCGTCGCCGTCCTGCTCGGACTCGCCTCGACCAATGCGGGGGAACAGAGGAATTCGAAGTATCGCGCTCGACTGGTGGAGCTGCTGCCGGAGTTGGCCGCCCTGGCCGACCTCCTCGGACCGGACGCTGCGAAGGAGGAGGTGCCGTGAACCAGTGCCTTCGATCGGGCCGGGGTGTCGATTTCTTGACGAGCCTGGGCGTTCATCCGGTCAGGTTGCGAGGGTGGGGCCGTTCTCCCCACGGAGAGGGGTTCGCCAGTCGTCGCTCCGGTGGCGTCGACGGGTACGGATCCCCGGCCCGGATGGGCAGGCCGACTCGGTGCAGGTCACGAATCTGGAGCGCGGTATGAGCGATCAGGACGGAAGGCGTGGTGAAGAGTTCCCGCCACATCCAGAGGCGGCCATCGAGGGCCTCGTCGGTCAGCTCGAGGGCGTAGATTTTTCGCCCACGGACCCAACCATGGGCGACGCGTTCGGATCCTGGTGGAGACGAGCGGCCCGAGCGGCGGCCCTCGGGCGTCCGGAGCCATTTCAACGGTGGCCGAGGCTCGCGGATGAGCTCCGCCTCTCCTGGCGCGACGTCGTCGTCGCCTCCGGCCGATCGATCCTCGGGACGCTCGAGACGGTCCAGGGGCTCGAGGGGGATCGCGCGGTGATCGATGCTGAGGATCTGCGGTGTCTCTATGCGATCGAATCGGAGGTCACCGGCTTGATCACCTGGGATCCGGCGGTGACCGAACTGATCGGGCTGGTGGTCGGGGCCGCGGATTCGAGACCGCTCACCGAGGCGGGGGTCGAGCTTCTCCGTCGGCATGCGGTGAGTTTCCCGCTGGCGTCGTCGCGACGGATCCCACCCGTCGCCGAGCCTCTGTCGGGAATCGATCTCGCGGTGGGGACGGCACCGGTCATGCCGGTTCGTCACGTCGCGGCGACGTCCTCGGAAGCCGTGGACGAGGTCGCTCTCTTCGATGGCGGCCGGCCAAGCGATCGCATGATGGCGAGATTCGCCGATCGGCAGGGGGAGGCGGTCACCCCGGGCGGTCGTTTGTTTCGGGCGATTCCGCACCTCGATCGGTGGTGGGGGATTCGGGTGCGCATCGAAGGCGAGGGGGCGGCGGGAATCGTCGCGGCCAGGCTTGGCAGTCTCAGGCTCGAGCCGCTTCCGATCGAGGACGACGACGCGGGGCACTTCGAGGCGTCTCTTGCGGGACTGACGCCGGATGTTCAGAGCCGGCTGGTGGCCAGCGAGATCATGTTGAGGTCGGTCGACGGCGGTAGATTCACCGTGTGAACGACGGCCCGACCTGGCAAGACGTCTACAAGCTCCCTTCGGCGGAGGCCGTGGCGGCGCGATTTCAGGCGACCCGCGATCCCGATTGGCTGAGTCTCGGACGCGGCGTCGGTCGCGGGTTGGGGCTTCCTGGGATCGTGGCCATGGACCTCCGGCCCGAGGTCGGCGCGACGCCGCTCGGGCCGGCGACGGTGTTCGTTCTCGGTGCGACCGCACGATCGAATCCACACTCGACATCGGAGGGCTTCTCGGGCTGTCTCGGCCACGTCACCGCGGACGGAAGCGGTGGACGGCTTGCCGGTGGTGAGACTCGGATCTCCGGTGCGGCGGTGCAGGATGCGGGGGCGGTGATCGACGGGGTTCGTGACGCCGTGGTCGCCGAAGTACGCGGCTTCGACCTCACCATCCGGAAGCCCGGCGTGGAGTTCATCGTTCCCAGCGAGGGTGAAGGTGACAGTCATGCGCTCGCAACGGCCCTGGCCGTTCTTCACGCCGTTTGGGGAGAACCGACGGCGACCGGGCTGGCTGCGACGGGGGGATTCGACGTCGAATCCCGCCGATTCACGCCCGTGTCACCGGCGACCCTCGGAAGCAAGCTGCAGGCGGCGCATCGGTGGGGCGTTCGAAGCGTGGTCATGCTTCGCGCGCAGGAGATTCCGGCCGACGTGCCGATCGATTCGTTCGACCTGATTCGAGTCTCGGATGATCCCGCGCAGCTCCCGCTGGCGGTGCTCGAGCTCGCGGGACGTCGTCCGGGAGAATTGTCGCCCTCTCTCGTCCATCGGGCGCTCTGGCAGTACGACCTTCGGGTGGCGAGGTCGTCGGAGTCCACGGTCGATTCGGTGTTCTCCGTCACGGCGCCGTTCCTATCGGGTGGCGATCGTTCGGCCGTGGACCTCGAGTCGCTCGGGGGTGAGGATCCGGTCTCGTGGCTGCTCGCGAGCGACCTCCGGAGCCGGTCGCTTCTGCATGCGGGCCGGACCGCCGAGGCGGCGGAATGGGCGCGGATCGGACAACGTGGCTGGGGCCGAGGCGATCTTCCCGCGGGCGGCCTGGGGGACCTCCTCCGCTATCAGCGGGTGGCGCACCGATCCATGATCGACGTGGATCTCGCCCGCATCGATCCGGACGTGGAGGACGAGCCGC
>PKCT01000300.1 GCA_002862325.1 Phycisphaerae bacterium | reverse complement strand
CTCCTCGGGAAGCGCGTCGACTACTCGGCTCGTTCGGTGATCGTCGTGGGTCCCGAGCTCAAGCTCTGGCAGTGCGGCCTCCCCAAGAAGATCGCGCTCGAACTCTTCCAGCCGTTCATCATCCGCAAGCTCAAGCAACACGGGTACGCCGACACGATCAAGAGCGCGAAGCGCATGCTCGAGCGTAGAGACCCCGAGGTGTGGGACATCCTCGAACAGGTGATCCGTAACCACCCCGTGCTTCTCAACCGAGCGCCAACCCTCCACCGCATGGGCATCCAGGCGTTCGAGCCGGTGTTGGTGGAAGGCAATGCGATCAAGATCCATCCGCTCGTCTGCACCGGCTACAACGCCGACTTCGACGGCGACCAGATGGCGGTCCACCTCCCCCTCTCCGTGGAGGCCCAGACCGAAGCCCACGTCCTGATGCTGTCGCTGCACAACATCTTCAGCCCCGCCAACGGCAACCCGATCGTGTCTCCGTCCCAGGACATCGTCATGGGCGTCGCGTTCCTCACCGCCGAGGACGACGACGAGGGCGAACGCCCACTCGAGAAGCTCCGGGTCTTCAAGGACGAGACCGAGGCGTTGCTGGCCCACGAGATCGGCGAGATCGGAATCCACGAGCACATCCAAGTCCGACTGGCCGAGTTCCTAGAACACGTCGGACCAGGCGAGAAGGACGCGGCGGCGACCATGCCTTCAAATCGCCGAATCCGAACCACCGTCGGGCGGCTCTACTTCAACGAGATCATCCCCGACCGAAGCCGGATGCCCTTCTACAATTGCCCCCTCGGTAAGAAGGGGTGCGCCCGGGTCATCGACGAGACCTTCGATCGCCTCGGCAAGGCCGCGACCATCGATCTCCTCGATGCGATGAAGGAAGTCGGCTTCAAGCACTCGACCACCTCTGGTCTCTCCTTCGGTGTCAACGACCTTCGAATCCCCGCCGAGAAGACGAAGCTTCTCGATGCGGCCCAGAAGAAGGTCGACCGGGTGGAGAAGGCGTACCAGAACGGTGCGATCACCGAACGGGAACGCCACAACAACCTGCTGGACATCTGGGCGACCTGCCGCAAGGACCTCACCGAGCAACTCATCAACGCGCTCAAGGAGGATCGCCGCGATCCGGTCACCCACGTGGAGACCTCGATCGAGAAGAAGGAGGGCTCCCGCTACCTCAATCCCGTGTACCTGTTCATGAACTCGGGTGCCCGAGGTAACCAGAGCCAGATGCAGCAGCTCGCCGGCATGCGAGGCCTCATGGCCAAGCCGAGCGGCGAGATCATCGAGACTCCGATCCGCGCGAACTTCCGCGAGGGTCTGAACGTGCTCGAGTACTTCTCCTCCACCCACGGCGCCCGCAAGGGTCTGGCCGATACCGCGCTCAAGACCGCGGACTCCGGCTATCTGACCCGAAAGCTCTGTGACGTCGCCCAGTCGGTCGTCGTCATCGAAGAGGATTGCGGCACCACCCAGGGCATCGTCAAGCGTGCGATCTTCAAGGGCGAGGAGGTCGACGTACCGCTTCGCGACCAGATCGTCGGCCGAACGAGCCTGATGGACATCCGTGATCCGATCATGGACGTGAACATCGTCAAGAAGAACGAGATCATCGACGAGAACGCCGCCGATCGCATTGAGACGCTCGGCATCCCCTCCGTCCAGGTGCGCAGCCCGCTCACCTGCCACACCGCCCGAGGCGTCTGCATCAACTGCTACGGTCGCGACCTCGCGACGGGCCAGACGGTGGAGAAGGGACTCGCGGTCGGCATCATCGCCGCCCAGTCGATCGGTGAACCCGGCACGCAGCTCACGATGCGTACCTTCCACACCGGTGGTACCGCAACCCGCTCGCTCGCCGAGACCAACTGGGCCGTCCCCGCGGACGGTGTCCTGAGCCACGTCGACTGCAACGCGGTCGAGGTCACCGACGAGGACGGCACGACGCTCGTCGCGCTCAAGCGAAACGGCGAAGTCCACCTTCTCGACGACCGTGGTCGAGAAGTCGACAAGTTCAAGGTCCCCTACGGTGGACGCATCCTCGCCAAGGACGGGGCCAAGGTGAAGAAGGGCCAGATCGTCGTCACCTGGAACCCGCACGTCGCACCGATCCTCGCCGAGAAGGGTGGCGTGGTCCGGTACGAGAACCTGATCGAGGACCAGTCGTTCAAGGTCGAGGAGACCAAGGCGGGCAAGATCGAACGAATCGTGACCAGCCACACCGGCGACCGCGCCCCGCAGATGAAGATCGTCGATCCCGAATCCGACAGCACCCTGGACTTCCACCATCTCCCCGCCAAGGCCCGCATCGAGGTCGAGGACGGCGAGACGGTCGTCATGGGTCAGATGATCGCTCGAGTTCCCAAGGACTCTGGGCGATCCGCCGACATCGTGGGTGGTCTGCCCCGCGTCACCGAGATCTTCGAAGCCCGCGTGCCGAAGGATCCCGCCGTCATGGCCGAGATCTCCGGACGGGTCGAGCTCGATCCCGACAAGCGCAAGGGCAAGATGGCCATCCTCATCCATCCGGATGGGGACCTCGATCCGGTCCCCCACTTCGCCCCTCAAGGCACGGCGCTTCGCGTGCACACCGGCGACCGCGTCGAGGCGGGCGACCGCCTCACCGAAGGCCCGCTCGTCCCCGCGGACATCCTGAAGATCAAGGGCGAGGAGGAGCTCTACCTCTACATGCTCGACGAGGTTCAGAACGTCTATCGAGCCCAGGGCGTGCCGATCTCCGACAAGCACATCGAAGTGATCCTGCGACAGATGCTCGGCAAGGTTCGAGTCGTCGACCCCGGGGACAGCGACCTGCTGCCCAACGACGTGGTCGACAAGTGGCAGCATCGCGAATGGAACAACCGGCTCATGGAGATGCTCCGAGTCGAGGACTCCGGCGACACCGATCTTCCGGTCAGTGCGCTCGTCTCCAAGACCGAGGCCAAGGAGGCCAACGACAAGGCGAAGGACGACGGCAAGCAGATCGCCAAGACCAAGAAGCCGCGTCCGGTGAAGGCCCAGCCACTGCTGCTCGGCATCACCAAGGCCTCGCTTCAGGCCGAATCGTTCCTCTCCGGCGCCAGCTTCCAGGAGACCACCAAGGTTCTCACCGAAGCATCGCTCAAGGGCGCCGTGGACACGCTCCAGGGCCTCAAGGAGAACGTGCTCCTCGGTCACCTCATCCCCGCCGGCACCGGCTTCAGCGACTACACCAGAATGCGGGTGCAGAAGCTCGTCGACGAACCGGAAATCGACGCCGCCGAGGAGATGCAGATGCGTCACGACGCGGCATCGGCCGCGGAGGCCATGGGCGCCGAGCGGCGAGACACGGTGGTCGAGGTCCTCACCGCCGAGAAGCTGCAGGAAACCCAGACGGTCGGCGAGGACTGATCCACGGTTCCACCGAATCGAACTGATCCAAAGCACGCCTCCGGTCCTCGACCGGAGGCGTGTCGTATCCCGCCTCACACTGGTCCTCCACATGGGCGTCCACAGTGGTCGATCAGTGCGTGGCGGTGTCGATCATGGTCAGAGCGACGCCATCCGGATCGGTCCGGGCTGGGGCCATCGCGTCAGGCCACGCCCTCGGAAAGTACGAGGTGGAGCATGGATCGCCACTCACCGTAGCGATACGCGAGGCCGAACCGCTCGTGGATCGCCTGGATCTCCGCATGCGCCCTCTCCGCGAGCTCGGGGACGATGTCCGCGGCCCGTGGATCGCAGAAGTAGACGCGGCATCCGGTCGGGCGTCCTCGTCGAGCCGTGCAGAGCCTGCCGTCCTGCCAGGGGCATTCGCCCGACTCCACCGCCGCCTGCACGTCCTCGACCGTGATTCCTCGCCCATCCGCGCGGCAGATCGCGACGCAGCGGGCGACCTCGAGTCCACTCGCGTAGAGCCGATGCCCGTGTCGTTCGAACCGGCAGCACTGGCCGCTCGCGAGACAGAGCGGGCCGACTCGGCGAATGGCCTCGGCGATCTCCTCGTGAATGGCTTCGATCGCCTCCACGACCTCGGTGCGCATCGCGGCATCGAACCAAACGCGGACCATGTCGCGGCTCGACGCATCGTCCATCACCAAGGCTTCTCTTCCGAGGCCCTCGACTGCTCGAGCCGCCCGACGATCTCTTCGATCGTGAAGAGCTGGCCGTTTCCCATGCCGGGACACGGCGTATTGCGCTTCGCTCTCGCCCACGCCTTCTCACTCTTCATGAGTTCGGGCCAGAACGGCCAGGTACGGCACTGACTCGGCCTCGCGTTGTAGACCTTGCAGACCGCCTTCCCCGGCACCATCTCGCGGTCCAGGAAGACGCAGTCGTATCCGTAGCCCGTGAGATGCTCGTTCAGGGAACGGTGGCCATCGATAACCCGGGTGTAACGCACGAGGAATTCCGGGTAGCTCTCTTCGAGCGCCGCCGCCATCTCGCGGCCTTCGTCATCGTCGAACCAGACCGCGCCTTCGCCTCCGGTACAGCAGTTGCCGCAGCAGGTGCACTCGAATCGAAGACCATCCCGAAACCAGGGTTCTGGACTCTTCGAGCCAGGCGTCGCATCGCCGGAGTTCGAGTCGGCCGCCTCGCTCACGAAAGCCGTCCCCCCGGCGTTCCCCAATCGCGATCGCCAGGCTCCGGCGGCGGATCGCCCTCGCCGAACTCGTCGACGTGGATGAGATGGACCTCGGCCCGATCGCGACGCGGAGAGAGCTTGGCCAGCTCCTTGGGTCGCTGATCGAAGGCCATGCGTTCGATCGAATGCAATCGATCGAGCACCCACTTGCCGCTGCCCTCGACCGCCGATTCGATCAGATCCTGCGCTTCCTCCGGGCTCCTCGCCGTGGTCCAGACGGTCACGAAGGCACCGCCGATGCGTTCGTCGAGCGGGGTCACCATGACGATGGCCCGCCAGAGCCCGAAGCCGTCTTCCGGATCGACGCGCTCCCTGACGACCTCTCGCCCGCCGCGGGCGGCCGGCTCCGGAGGTGGTTCACCATCGCCCCATTCATCGACGTGGATCAGGTGGACTTCCGCACGATCGCGACGGGGCGCCAGTTCGGCCAGTTCCTCGGGCCGCTCGTCGAAGGCGACTCGTTCGATCGAATAGAGACGATCGAGCAGCCAGTCGCCGCTGCCCTCGACCGCCGCTTCGATCAGGTCCTGCGCCTCCTCGAGACTGCGTGCGGTGGTCCAGATGGTGACGTAGGCCCCGCCGATGCGCTCGTCGAGTGGATCCGCCATCGCGATCGCATGCCAGAGGGTGAATCCCAGCTCCCGACCGCCGTCGTCGAGATTGGAATGGGGATCGACGTCGAGTTGAAGGCCCCAGTCCTCGCGGAGCTGCAGGAGCAGCTCGTCGAGATCGGGCGAATGCTCGTCCTCGATCACCAGGATCTCTCGCATCCGGTACGGAGGCTCGACCGCGTCGAACGCCGATTCGTCCCAGGTCTGCACGACCTCTTCGAGACCGAACCGGTCGAGAATCCCCTCGATGTCCTCCCGCATGTCCACCTGACAGTGGACGGAGATCGACTTCCAGGGATCGATGAAGACCTCGAGGAATGGTTCTTCCGACGTGGCACCGATCCCGAGCGAAACCTCCTCGAGAAGAATCGGCTCGAACTCGACCCAGGTGCTCAGGAAGTCGTCCTTGAAGATGGGTCGGCTGGCGAGATAGGTGTCGATCGAGCGGTAGGCGTCCACCGAACCGATCTCGACCACCGGTCCGACGTCGTCCGGAAGAAGATCGAGCAGCGTGTGCACCAGCGGCTGCAGTCGCTCGTGGGACACGGTGATCTGGAACGAGTACGTATCCGGGGCGTCGTCTTCACCATGGACGAACTCCACCACCCAGCCTTGCTGGGGTGGTGGCGCATCCAGCCGTTCGACGCCGAGAGGTAGGGCATACCCGTCGACCGACAGCCTCTCCAGGTCGTCGCGTAGTCTGAACTCCCGCATCGACGACATTCTAGAAGACCACCTGCTCGCGAGCCACCGATTCGAGCCGAGGACGATCGCCTTCGGTGCGGTCCGGGAATTTGGAATATATTCACACCAAGACCGCCGATCGCCGATCGGTGCTTCCGATGGTCGCGGAGACATCGTCGCATGAGTGATCGAGGTCAATG
>PKCT01000113.1 GCA_002862325.1 Phycisphaerae bacterium | reverse complement strand
GGCTGCTCCTCGTCGGCATCGCGGCATACGCGATCCGAATGGCGATCTTCGCCTACGCCCCCAGCTTGTTCCCGGTGCTCCTCGGCGTCGCGCTGCACGGCGTGTGCTTCGGATGCTTCATCTTCGTGGCGTACATGGTCGTCGACGAACACACGACCCCCGACGTTAGGGCGACCGCCCAGAATCTCTTCAACCTCGTCATCATCGGAATCGGAATCATCGTCGGCAGCTACTTCGCGACGAGCGTGGTCGGCGCCTGGGCATCGATCGCCCCGGCGGACGGGGGTGGCATGGACTGGCAGAAGCTCTTCAGCGTGCCGATGTGGATGGCGGTCGGATGCCTCGTCGTCCTGTTCCTGGCCTACCCGGCCCGGCCGATCGGCCGTCCTGGGGAGGCGGAGGCCTGAGCATCCGTCGGGAGGGCGTCATCCCGCCTTGCGAGGCGACGTGTCGAGCACGGCCTCCGGGTGGATCGGAAGATCCTGGATGAGGCCCGGCACCACGAGGTCGGCGATCGGCGTGCCTTCCTCGATCGGCGTTCCGTCCATCCGGACGATCTCCGGCATCGGATGCGCCTCGAGGTGCTTCTTGAGGTCCTTCTCGAGGGCCTCCCGGACCGGCTCCTCGAGCTTGGCGAAGCTCTCCCGCCCGCGGCACTTCGGGAACCCGGAGCACCCAAGCCATGGCCCCCGCTTGCCGTCGCGAAGGTTCAGCGGCTTGGCTTCGCACTTCGGACAGGTGATGTCGGTCATCAGTGGTGGAGGCGCCGGGAACTTCAGGCACTCCTTCTTGTCGAGGTTGAGAACGAACTTGGTGTCGGGATAGTTGGGGCTCGCGAGGAACTTCCCGAATCGGCCGGTGCGGAGGATCATCTGTGCCCCGTCCTCCGGGCACCTGATGTCGACCATCTCCGGGAGAAGCGGACGGCCCGCGCGGTCGATGGGGGCCGCGTAGTCGCAGTCGGGATACGCGGTGCAGCTCAGGAAGTATCCGTTCTTGCCGAACTGGTAGCACGTCTGCGCACCGCACTTCGGACAGGCGTAGGGCGCCGGCTTCTTGATCGACTTGGCGTGCGGCATCTCCTCCTGGGCCCGCTCCAGCGCATCGCTGAAGCGACCATGGAACTCCCGCAGCATCGCCCGCCACTCGACGTGCTCCTCTTCGATGGCGTCGAGCCGCTTCTCGAGATCCCGGGTGTAGCCGAAGTCCATGAGCTTCGGGAACGCCTCGATCATGAAGTCGG
Source organism: Phycisphaerae bacterium (assembly GCA_002862325.1). Classification (GTDB taxonomy): domain Bacteria; phylum Planctomycetota; class Phycisphaerae; order Phycisphaerales; family SM1A02. Next base: position 5,019 of record PKCT01000113.1, on the reverse strand, counting down.
TGACGACCTCGCCGACGTCGGTCGCGTGGAAGGCCTTGCCGATCTTCTCCGCGTAGCCGCGATCCTGGATGACCTTGATGATCGACGCGTAGGTCGACGGTCGACCGATGCCCTCGTCCTCGAGCTTCTTCACGAGGGAGCCCTCGTTGTATCGAGGCGGGGGTGAGGAGAACTTCTGTCGAGGTTCGATCGCGAACGGCGCGGTCTCGTCGCCCTTGCCGAAGGTCGGCAGCACCTGTTCGTCGCTCGCAGCGACGCCGCCGACCCGGGTCCAGCCGTCGAAGGCGAGCACGCGCCCCGTCGCCTTGAGCACGGCGCCGGTGTCCTGGTCGGTGCGGCGGAACCGGACCGCCGTCGAGTCCCATTTCGCGTCGGTCATCTGACAGGCCACGAAGCGGTTCCAGATCAGGCGATAGAGCTTGAGCTGATCCTCGTTAAGGGCCGACTTCAGCTGATCGGGCGTGCGGCGCGGATCGGTCGGTCGGATCGCCTCGTGGGCCTCCTGCGCATCCTTGTTGCTGGAGCCGTAGAAGCGGGGCTTGTCGGGCAGGTAGTCGTCGCCGTGCCGATCGCCGATGTACTCCCGCGCCATCGCGATCGCGTCCCCGGAAAGATGCGTCGAGTCGGTCCGCATGTAGGTGATGAGGCCGATCTGGCCCTCGCCGGGAACCTCGAGTCCCATGTAGAGCTGCTGGGCGGTCCGCATCGTGCGATCCGCCGTGAAGCCGAGCACGTTGCTCGCCGCGACCTGAAGCGTGCTGGTGATGTAGGGGGCGAAGGGCTTCGAGGACTTGCGCGTCGTCTCGACGCCATCCACCGCGTAGCGGACCTCGGAGCCGATCACGCCCGAGACGGTGCGGAGGAACCGCGCCGGTCCCTTGCCGTCGGGGTTCTGGGAGGTCGCGACCTCGACGGCGGAGAGCCCGACACCCCGGGCGACCTCGGAGATCTCGGCGGACAGATCCTCGACCGCGTCCTTCTTGCAGCCGACGCTGAACTTCTCGCCGCCGAGCTCCACGAGTTCGGTCCGCAGTCCCTCGTGCTCCGACAACCACGCGTTCTGTCGCTTGATGCTCGGGGCGCGGCCCTGTTCGTCCCGTTGGCCCATGAAGTCCGACCACGCCGAGCCGAGCGCCGACGCGTTCGCCGGATCGAGGGCGAGCTTGACGCCGACCTCCCAGCTCTCGTCGGGGACGAACGCGTCGATCTCGCGTTCGCGTTCGATGATGAGTCTCGTCGCCACCGACTGCACCCGTCCGGCGGACAGGCCGCGAAGCACCTTTTTCCACAGGAGCGGCGACGCCTGATAGCCGACGATCCGGTCGAGGATCCGCCGGGCCTGCTGGGCGTTGACCTTGTATTCGTCGATCGGGTGCGGCTTCTCGAACGCCCGTTCGATCTCGCTCTTGGTGATCGCGTTGAAGACGACCCGCTTGGCGGCCGAAGGTTCGACCCCGAGGATGTTCGCGAGGTGCCACGCGATCGCCTCGCCCTCGCGATCGAGGTCGGTCGCGAACCAGATCTGACTGGCACCCTTGGCCGCCTTCTTGAGGTCGGTGACGGTCTTCTTCTTGGCGTCGAGGACTTCGTAGCTCGGCTCGAAGTCGTTCTCGAGGTCCACGCCCGGAACGGGCTGTTTCGAGCCCTTCGGCGCCTTGCTGGGGAGATCGCGGATGTGCCCGACCGACGCGGTCACCACGAAGTCTGGTCCCAGGTATCTATTGATCGTCTTGGCCTTCGCCGGACTCTCGACGATCACCAGTTGCTTGCCGGCAGCGGAGGGCGTTCTCCTGGACGTCGTCTTCTTCGACGTCTTCTTGCTGCCGGCCTTCTTGCCGGCGGACTTCTTGGTGGTCGACTTCTTGGCCATGGACGGAAATACCTTCTCGGGCTCGTTTCGAACTACCTGGACCTGGGAGATCCCAAAACATCGCTCGGTCAGCCGGCCATCGGCTGCATGCAGGGGCGGCATTGAAAGAAGATTGGCAGGTCGCCGTCAAGCGGAGATCGGCCAGAAACGTCCGAGAACCACCAAAACCCCCATCCCTGTCCAAAAAAAGGATTACCCCAGGTGCTCCTGCAACCGCGACACCATCTGGGACTCTTCCTCTTCCTCCGGTCTCAGCGTGATCGCTCCTGGAAGCGCGGCAAAGCGTCGAAGCCAGGTTCGCTGCTGCTTGGCGAATCTGCGGGTCCGGATCTTGATCTGCTCGACCGCGGCATCGAGCTCGAGCCGTCCATCGAGGTGCTCACCGAGTTCCCGGTAGCCGACCGCTTCGGCGGCTTGCGGGCCCAGTGCCCCGGATCGGCGCAAGACGTCCACCTCTTCGAGGAATCCTTGCTCCATCATCTGCCTGACCCGGGCGTTGATGCGTCGGTTGATCTCCGGCGTCGACCAGGTCAGAACCGCGACTCGAACGTCCGCTCGCGGTCTCATCGCGTCCTGCCATTCCCGTTGATGCTCACTCAAAGGCGTTCCGGTCGTTTCGTGGACTTCGAGGGCTCGAACGACGCGGCGACGATCCCGCGGATGAAGTCGATTCGCGGAGGCTGGATCGACCTCCCGCAGTCGAGCGAAGAGCGTGTCGTCGTCGAGGGCTTCGAGATTCGATCGAACGGCGTCGTCCCTTCCCGGTCCATCGAAGAGTCCTTCCAGGAGGGCCCTGGCGTACAGATTGGTGCCTCCGACGACGATGGGCGTCCGATTCCGGAGTCGGATTTCCTCGATCGAGCGTGTGGCCGCGGCGAGCCAGTCGTGCGCACTGAATGGGTCTCCCCCCGGGTCGACGACCCCGCACAGATGATGGGGGACCCCGAGCATCTCCTCCTTCCGTGGCTGGGCGGTGCCGACCACCATGCCGCGATAGATCTGCATGGAATCGGCGAGGATGCACTCGGCGCCGGCCGGAAGCGTCGAGGCGACCCGCACCGAAAGCGAGGTCTTCCCGCCGGCGGTCGGTCCGAGCAGGAGGAGGATGGCGCGGGGCGACTCGTTCATCGAATTCGCCGTCACGGTACCTCGGCCGCGAGGGGATATCATCGCGACTCCGTCACGCCTCGGTGGAGGGGGCATGTACCAGTTCGAAGCCCAGGAGACCACCCGTGTCCAGCGCCAGGAAGACGATCGACGATGTCGAGGTTGCCGACCGTTCCGTTCTCGTGCGGGTCGATTTCAACGTGCCGTTGAGCGATGCCGGCATCGATGACGACACGCGGATTCGGGCCGCACTTCCCACCATCACCTCAGTCCTCGATCGCGGTGGCCGGGTCGTTCTGATGAGTCATCTCGGTCGGCCAAAGGGGACCGGTGCCGAACCGGCCTTCTCCCTCGCGCCGGTGGCCGTCCGACTGGCCGAACTCCTCGGTCGACCGGTCGCCTTTCCCGGCGCGGACTGCCTCGACGACCAAACCCGTGACGGCGTCGCCGCGATGAAGGCGGGAGACGTGCTTCTCCTGGAAAACTTGAGGTTCCACGCGGGCGAGAAGAAGGGCGACGCCGCATTCGCGGCGGCACTGGCCGAGTACGGCGACGTCTACTGCAACGACGCGTTCGGTGCAGCGCACCGGTCGGACGCCTCGATGGTCGCGGTGCGGGAGGCCATGGCGGATCGACCCGGCGTGGCGGGCAAGCTTCTCGAACGGGAACTCCAGTATCTCGGGGCTGCGATCGAGCAGGCGGAACGTCCGTTCGTCGCGATCCTCGGCGGTGCGAAGATCTCCGACAAGCTCAAGACGATCCGACGACTCGCCGGCACGGTCGACACCCTGATCGTCGGCGGGGCCATGGCCTTCACCCTGCTTCGCGCCATGGGGCACGACGTCGGTCGCAGCCTGGTCGAGTCCTCCATGATCGAAGAGGCGAAGACCATGCTGGCGGAGCTGGAGTCAAGCTCGACCACGCTCCTGTTGCCCAGCGACTTCGTGTGCGCCGAGTCCACCGATGGTGGCGAGAGGAGCGTCCACGGACGCGACATCCCGGCGGACCTGATGGGACTGGACATCGGTCCGGAGACCGCGAAGACCTTCGCGGCGGCGGTAGAGTCCGCCCGCACCGTGGTCTGGAACGGTCCCATGGGGCTCTTCGAAGTGCCGCCCTTCGACGCCGGCACCCGTCGCGTCGCCGAAGCGATGGTCGCCGCGACGGTGGCCGGTGCCACCACCATCGTGGGCGGTGGCGACACGGCCTCCGCGATCCAGGGTTTCGAGATGGGTGACCGCGTATCGCACGTCTCCACCGGCGGTGGGGCGAGCCTCACGATGCTGGAAGGGGGGGCGATGCCCGCGCTTTCGGTACTCGATCCGGCTTGATTTGGGGGGCGGCCGTTCGAGGAGTGGCCCCGATCCTCCTTGCGAGATACGCTGAAGGGGGAGATCCTTCGCCCTAGCCCATTCTCAGGAATCATCTCATGCGCGCAGCAACGATCGTCGGATTCGCCCTCGCTCTTCTTCTCGTCGGGACGGCGCACGCCGAGAACGATCTCGAGGTCGGAGACCTGGCGCCGGAGGTCGAGGTCGAGGAGTGGATCCAGGGGGAGACCTCGGTCGGCGAGGGGAGCCCCTACATCGTCGAGTTCTGGGCGACCTGGTGCGGACCGTGCCGCAAGTCGATCCCGCATCTCAACGAGATCTACGAGAAGTACCGCTCCCGAGGGCTGAACGTCATCGGCATCACCGACGAGGTGAAGGAGGTCTCGAAGGTCCGGACGTTCGTCCGCAAGCAGGGCAAGCGGATGACCTATCCGGTGGCCATCGACGGAGGCGCCAAGCAGGCCTGGTTCGAAGCGGCCGGCCGCCGAGGCATCCCCTCGGTCTTCATCGTCGATGCCAACAACACGGTGGCCTACATCGGCAACCCGCTCGACCCCAAGTTCGAGGACGTGGTCCATCTGGTGGTGGAGGGTCGTTACAACCCCAAGCTCGAGCGGTTCGCGAAGCCCAAGCTCGAGGCTGCGGCCCGAGCCGAGAAGCGTCGAAACTGGCGAGACGCCTACCGGCACCTCGACGAGGTCATCGAGGAGG
>PKCT01000222.1 GCA_002862325.1 Phycisphaerae bacterium | reverse complement strand
CCCGAACTTCCACTACCACACCGTGATCAGTCGCGAGCTTCTCCCCAGCGGCGATCCTCAGGGGTACATCCACCACTACCTCGATCGAGAGGTCGTTCTGCACGCCGATCTGCTGCGGCGGGATCGGACCCTGATCTACGTCTGCGGTCTCGCCGGCATGCAGACCGGCGTCTTCCAGACCCTCGCGGAGCGGGGATTGGGCGGCCCGTATCTGAAGATCAAGGATGACTACGCGGACGTGCCGGTGGGCGACTGGGACGCCGCCGGCATTCGACGCCACGTTCGTCCGACGCATCGCTGCATGCTCGAGGTCTACTAGGTCCTGTGTGACGGATCGATCGGGACTTCGAGGCCCGGAGGCGACCACCCGCGTCGTCGGGGCGTCGAACCCGATCGGGCGGCGGTCGCCACCCGATCCGATTCCCATCGCTCGAACAACCACGACCCGACGTCTCCGACGCCGGGTCGCAGTCCCTTCGCGGGGAGATCAATGTCGCTGCACCGAATTCAGTCGTAGGCCGCGGTCACCGTCGGCAGCTCGATCGTCTTGAGCTGCAGGTTCGTGGTCATGCGGAAGTTGGACTGCGTGCGGTGTCGTTCGGCGAAGAAGAAGCTGAGCTTGTAGTCCTCGCCGTCCTCCAGATCGAGGCGATTGAGATCGACCGTCTGTTCGATCGCGCCATGGACGCCACCGAGGTCGATCACCATCTCGTCGTCGATGAAGACCCAGACGTCGTCGTCGCCGCGGAACGTGAAGATCTGGGCGCCGTCCTCATCGTAGGTGAACTCGGTATGGAGCTCGAAGGTGAAGTGGAAGTTGTGACCGGTACCGTCGGGAGCCGAGTTGCCGTAGAGGGCGCCGTCGATCGGGAAGAACCCATCCCGATTCGCGTAGGTCTCATCGACGTCGGAGTCGAAGACGTAGGCTCCGTCGGCTTGACGGACGAGCGTGATGTCCTGGAGACGCGAGATGTTGATGCCGGGGTAGTCGCGGAACCATTGGCGGAAGGACTCTTCGTCCTGGATGCCGCCGCTGTCGGAACCTCGGTTGTAGCCCGCCGTGTCGCCCGCGGACGAGTCGAAGAGGCACCAGCAGATGTTGTCGCCGGACCCGTTTCGGTACTGGCCGCCCAGCTTGTACCCGTTTCCGTTGAAGACTGGCTTGCCGTCGGCATCGAGACTCCGCTCGATGTTGCCGACGTACTGTCCGAAGCCCCTGGCGGGACGTCGTTCGAAGTCGGGGTGGCCGCCCTCGACGGTTCGTTCCTTGAAGTCCCGGACCACACCCGTCAGAACGAGGTTGTCGGGGGATTCGTCGCTGGCGACCGTCGGGCTGGACGCCACGGGGCTCGGAGCCAGGCCAAGACAACCAATCGCGAGGACCGCGAGTCCGGTTCCGGTGATGACGTGCGTGTTCAAGTTCATGATCCCTCCTCCAGAAGAGGCGCTTCTTAAACCGACGCCTCCAAAGAAAACCGTACGATTCATCGGCGGGCCTCCAAGCCGAGATGTGTGGCTCGCTCCTTTTCGGCCGGAAGGCGGGGCCGAATCGGGGGTGTGGGCGGGATCGTAGGGGTTGTAGGGGGGGGAATCAGCATTCGAGTGGCGGGGCAGGACGAGCCGATGAGCCTTGAGGGCCGATATATTCCGACAGAACATTCGACTCGAAGCAGTGAGGTGTGATCGCAGATGGATTGTTTCCGCATCGAAGGTGGCCGACGACTCTCCGGCCGGATGACCGTAGAAGGTTCCAAGAACGCGGCACTCCCGCTCATGGCGGCGAGTCTGCTGACCGACGGTCCGATGGAACTCCACGACGTACCGGACCTGAGCGACACTCGAAACATGATGCGACTGCTCGAGGATCTCGGCATCGAGATCGAGTCGTGCGGGACCGATCGCTACCGCTTTCGCACCGTCGACCCCTCTGCGATCCACGCCCGATACCAGGTGGTAAGGACGATGCGGGCGAGCATCTGCGTCCTGGGGCCGCTGCTCGCGCGACGGCGGCAGGCCATCGTCTCGATGCCCGGTGGATGCGCTTTCGGGGCTCGACCGGTGGATCTCCATCTTCGAGGGCTTGAAGCACTGGGCGCTAAGGTGACGCTCAAGAGCGGCGACATCCACTGCACCGCCGATCGCCTGAAGGGGACCACGATCTTCCTGGGCGGTCCGTTCGGATCGACGGTTCTGGGAACCGCGAACATCATGAGCGCCGCCACGGTCGCCTCGGGAACAACCGTCATCGAGTCGGCGGCCTGCGAACCGGAGGTGGCGGACCTCGCGGACCTGCTCAACTCCATGGGGGCACGGATCGAAGGTGCGGGGACGCCGCGGATCACGATTCGAGGCGTGGACGAGCTGGGTTCCGCCGTTCACCGAGTCATGCCCGATCGAATCGTCGCGGGGACCTATGCGGCGGCCGCCGCGGTGACCAACGGCGACGTCGAGATCGCGAGCTTCCCCCACGATTCCCTCCTGTCCGCGATCGATCGCTTCCGAGAGATCGGCGTCAACGTGGAACGGATGGATCCGGCGGAGGATCCGCGACGTTGCTCGGTCCGGGTCACCAGCGAACGGCAGCTTCGCCCCACGATCATCACCACGCAGCCACATCCGGGATTCCCGACCGATCTGCAGGCCCAGTTCATGACGCTTCTCTGTCTGGCCAACGGCAACAGCATCGTCACCGAGAAGATCTATCCGGAGCGGTTCATGCACGTCGCCGAGCTCTCGCGGATGGGGGCCAACCTGATTCGGCAGGGCCCCACGGTCATGGTGGTGGGGGGGCCACGTCTCATCGGTGCTCCGGTGATGGCGAGTGATCTCCGTGCGTCCGCGTCGCTCGTGATGGCCGGACTCGCGGCCGAGGGCGAGACGATCGTGAATCGCGTCTACCACCTCGACCGTGGATACGTACGGATGGAGGAGACGCTCAACGCCCTCGGCGCGATGATCGAGCGAATCGACGAGCGGGAAGTAGACCCGGCCGAGGCCACCGCGCTCGAGCGGTAGCGGATCGCATCTTCAGCGTCGTCGCGACCGCATCGCCTCGTGCAGGGCGACCGCACACGCCACGCCAGCATTCAGGGATCGTTCGTCCAACCCACCGGGTCGCTCCGCCGATGGGAGGTCCTCCGGCCCCGGGATCCTCCGCACCTCGTCGCAGGTCGAGAGGACGTCGCCCGCGATTCCGTGGCCTTCGTTTCCGATGATCAGGGCGGAACGACTCGGAAGGGGGCGATCGTCGATGCGGATCGCGTCGACCGCGTTCTCGATGCCGCAGATGGTCACATCGCGGGAACGCAGTCCTTCCATGGCGATCGAGATCCTCTCGACCTCGAACCATGGCACTCGGAAGACCTGCCCCATCGAGATGCGAAGAGAGCGTCGGAGCAGTGGATCGCCGCACCGACCATCCAGGACGATCGCGTCGCCCCCCAGGGCGGCGACGCTGCGAAAGATCGAGCCGATGTTGTCCATGCTGGTGATTCCGGCGAGCATGATCACGGTCAGGGGATCGGATCCTTCGCAGCGACGCCAGAGTTCCGAGAGCGCAGGCGCGGGGGTGGGTCGTCCCCCGATCGCCATCGCACCGGCGTGGAATCGATAGCCGCTGATCGATGTCAGGACGGACTCCGTGCATTGGACGAACCGTCTGGCATCCCGTTCGAGTCTGGCGACCAGTTCCGGTGCGAGTTCGGGGACGACCACGATGTGCTCGAGGGTGTAGTGGCCCTCCTGCACGGCGTCGAGGAAACGCATCACGACGCGGGGCGATTCGACCATGAACCCGCCCGAACGTCCGCGGAGATCCTGTTCACGCACGTCGCGAAACGGATCGAGCGCAGGATCCTCGACTTCGGTCGCACGGTCCGTCACCGGCGTGGGGTTTCCTCGGCGATCTCGGTCTGGAGTCTTCGGTAGATCGCCCCGAGGAGTCGATCCAGCTCCTCGACCACCCCCTCCAGCGGCTCGACCATCTCGGCCACCGGGAGATCGAGCTCGTTGCCGTCGCCGTATCTCTGCGTCAGCATGCGGGTGCGTCGCATCGCGTCTTCGAGGTTCAGGCCCGCCAGGACCGCATCACCCACCGCTTCGAGCAGGAGTCGTCGTTCCTCGCTCTGTTGGTCGGGCCTGGTCAGGATCGCCTCGATCGCGATCGGAAGGAGATTCTGGAGGGCCAGTCGGAGCTGGCCCCCGGCCAGCACCATTCGGGCGAGCGTCCGTTGGATCGCATGGTTCACCTCGGGAAGGACGATCTTCGTGGTCGTCATCACCGCTCGACCATCCGCGATCGCCGACTCGAAGCTCCGGGCGAGGTCCAGCATGCGCGGCTTGATCTTCTTCACCTCAGTCATCAGGCCGTCGACGTCTTGTTCGATGGTCAGCACGTCGGTCCGGATCCTGCCCCACCGCTCGATCCAGTCGTCGAGGTGGTCTTCCACCATCGCACGTTGCGTCGAGACGTCGGTCTGAATCGCGGCGAGTTCGGGGGCCAGCACGGACCAGGCGTCCTCGATCCGACGAAGACGCGTTCCGAGCGTCGCGATGCTTCTCTGGACGAAGAGGCGTTCGGGTTCGAGGTCGAGCATCAACTCCCTGATGGCGATCCGAAGCTCCTGGAATCCGTGCCGAAGTTCGACCGAACGACGTGAAAGCTTGCCTTCGGTGGACTCGAGGTACCAATCGATGGCGGTGACGGTGGCGGCATTGTCCGGCCCGATCACCTTGGACATGCTGGTTTCCGCCGTCGACGTCGCCAGTCGCATGAATCTCTGATCCTCGCTCGGGAAGCCGAGACCGGGCGTGCCGAGCGACTCGATCGACAGGGCGGCGCTGTTGTTGCCCAGGCCGGCGATGCGCGTGATTCTCGCGTTGGGCGACAGTGGTATGCCCTGATCGACGACGAAGTCGACCTCGATCGCGTGGAGCCGGTCGATCGTGTCGGCGATCGGCGTCACCCGGGTGATTCTGCCGTATTGCAGTCCGGCCACGTACACCGGATTGCCGACCGCAAGCCCGGCCGCGCCTTCGGCGAGGTTCACTCGGAGCGTGTAGTCGCGATAGGAGGGGCTGAAGAGGCCTGGAATCTGCACGACGAGGAATGCGAAGACCGCGATCCCGACGAGGGTCAGCAGCCCCGTTCGTCTCAGCTTCGCCGGCGTTGGCTCGCTCCTCGGCAAGGTGGTTCCTTTCCGCCACCGGAGACTGATCACTTCGAGGGTGTTCCTTCACCTTCGTCGGGTTGGGGGGCGTCGGCGACGTCACCGATGATCACCGAGAAGAGCTTGGATTGCGCCGCCTCCAGACGCTGCAGCGAGTTGCTGAGGAACTGCTTGACCGAAGCCTCCAGATCCGGTTCGTTCTTGAGGAGATCCGGCGAGGACTGAAGGATCGCCTGCAGGCTCTCCGCCGCGGATCGGACCTCCGAGGCCGCGAGCGTGAAGTCTCGGGCGGCCCCGAACAGATTTTCATTCGCGATCTCGCCGGGCTTGGGCTGGTACAGGATGCGCCACGGGCTTCGACGGATCTCGATGGTCGCGAGCTTCAGTTCGCCGGCGGCGATCAGGGCGTCCTGGAGAAACGCCCGCACCGAAGGAAGGGACGCGGTGATCTCGAGGTCGAGGGTGCTCAGGATGTCGGCGAGATCGTCGAGGGCGGTGGCGCCGGCGTCGATCGCCTCGTCGACCCGGGCGAGGGTGCTGTCCTTGAGACGGTGGGTCATCGCCACACCGTCCTCGGTCATGATCTCCACGTTGGCGATGGCGGCATCGAGCCGTCCCACGTTGCGGCTGATCAGCTGTCCGATCATCTGGACGTCGGCCCTCGCGTCGATCATGGTCTCCTGGGCGGTGCCCATCGTCTGGTCGAGACGATCGGCGGCGCTGGCGACGGAGTCGAAGGTGACGTCGAGGTCCTTGCGCCAGGATCCATAGTCGGTCCGCAGATCGCCGACGACCGTCCTCGCATCGGCCAGGGCGGGTCGGACCTGGCGGTCGAACGTATTGACGACATTGGAGTCGAGGAACGCGGTGAACCCCTCGAAGTTGTTGAGCATCTGTCGCGTCGTGACGGCATTCTCCGGCCCCACGATCGTGGTCAGGAGTCCGTCGCCCGGTGTTGCGGGAATCCTCCCCTTGCCGTCGAAGGGCAGCTTGACCGCATCCTTCCCGTTGCGTGGTGATCGGGAGACCGTGCGCTGATCCGTTCCCCCGATCGTGGTGATGTTGATCCAGCTGGCCCCACCGAGAATGGGAACCGTGCGGACCGCGACCGCGTTGGACC
>PKCT01000293.1 GCA_002862325.1 Phycisphaerae bacterium | reverse complement strand
TTCCGATCTGTGGTGATGGCCGCGAGGCGTGGACGAGGCTCGGGTGCGATCTCGGGCGGACGCCCATCTGGGCGTTCCACGGAGACCGCGACGACGTGGTGCCGCCCGCGGGAAGCGATGTACCGATGCGAGGTCTTGCGGACTGCGCGGAACGGTCGATGGATCGACTCCGGTACACGGTGCTCCCGGGCGTCGATCACGATTCCTGGACCGAGACCTACGATCTGCGATACGGCCACGACATCTACGCCTGGCTGCACTCGCACGTCCGTATCGAAGCCGACGAGACAGCCGAGTAAGCTGTGGCGATGCGGGACTACCAACGAACATTCATCGACTTCATGGTGGAGGCCGATGTTCTCACCTTCGGCGACTTCACCACCAAAAGCGGTCGTTCGACGCCCTACTTCGTGAACACCGGTCGCTATCGCACCGGAGCGCAGATGAAACGTCTTGCCGCGGCGTACGCCGATGCGATCGAGACGTCATTCGAAGGCGGATTTGATGTCCTGTTCGGTCCGGCGTACAAGGGTATTCCGCTCGTCGCGTCGATCGCCTGCGAGCTTGCCGCCCGTGGTCGGGATGTTCCCTTCTGCTTCAATCGGAAGGAGGCGAAGGACCACGGCGAGGGGGGGCTCCTCGTCGGGCATCGGCTGCGGGATGGAGATCGGGTCCTGATCATCGAGGACGTCACCACGGCTGGTACGTCGATCCGTGAAACGGTGCCGATCCTCAACGCGGCGGCCAACATTGCGCTCGCGGGGCTGCTCGTCTCGGTCGACCGTCAGGAGCGTGGAACCACCGATCGCACGGCGCTCGCCGAGTTGTCCGACGAGTTTTCGATGAGGACGAGCGCGATCGTGACCCTCGACGAGATCCTGGAACATCTCGGCGACCGGCTCTCCGCGGACGACCTGGGCCGAATCCAGGCGTACCGGGCGGAGTACGGCGCCGTCGCGGGGTGAGGTCGATCCTCGTCGAACGATCGATCCGCTAGCGACTCGCCTTCTCGACGTTTCGCGCCGTAGTCCGCCGGAGTGCGTTCAATCGCTTCTCCGCAGTCTTCCGCTTCTGTTCAAACTTCCGTCTCACGTCGCCAGCCGAGGGGCAACGACCCTCGCTGTTCGAGAACCGACGCGCGACACCCGCCGTCGCCCGGCGGCGACGGCGGGTGCGGGAGAGAGGGTGTGGTCGGAAATCAGATCGCACCCGACACGAGCAGAAGGTCCGCCTCATCGACGCGCCCGTCCGCGTTGACGTCGGCGAAGTGGTTGAAGGGTCTGCCCATCCCGCCGAGGGCGTTCATGCTCTCGAGCACGGCCTGGACATCGCCTTGATCGACGACGTCGTTTCCGTCGACGTCGAGGTAGGACCCGGAATTGACGAGACCGGCGTCGATCGAATCGATCGTTTCATGGAGCGTCGCCGCGTCGAATTCCTCGATGTTGCCGTTGTCGAAGATCAAAAGGAGCGTCGGGCGATCGATCGTCCCGTCCTCGGGGAAGATCGCATCGAGTACGGCGAGGTCGTGTCGGGACATCGCCTTCAGGCTCTGGACGGACCGGCCCGAGATGTCGGTGGTCCGAATCTGATCGATCATCATCGACGTCACATACTGGCCTCGGCCGGTGCCGACGACGTCCGACGGGTTCTTCGCGTTCCGCTCGTGGTACTCGATGCTGATCTCGAGCACCGGCGGATCGACCGTGCAGGGGCAGTCGTGGCCATTGGAGCGACAGTTACAGCTCGTGTCGTTGCTCGATTCGCAGATCTTGGTCACCGAGATCTTCCCCGGGTTGATCGTTTTGTAGGTGACGACCTTGTACCGGCTGTTCCACGGCAACCATGGGTTCTTCCAGCAGGTCTTTTCGAGGACCTTTGCTCCGCGAATCGTCGCTCCGAAGCCGCATGATTCGCAGGGGCCGGCGCAGATACTCGTTCCGACGGTCAGGCACACCTGCCATCCAAAGCTGATGCCGACTCCGCCGGGCGTCAGGACGCCGTCGAAGTTGAAGCACCCCGAGACATCGACCGAGACGCATGCTCCGCAATCGGCGATGTATCCGCCGACTGGTTGCGTCTGAGTGGGCACGTTGATGATTTTCGTCGTGCAATCGCCCATCATGGCGGCGGCCGAAGCGCCTTGGGTAGAGAGGGCGATGGTGGCGGCAGCGAAAAATCCGGTCACGGTAGTTCGACGCATGTTTGGGTCCTCCGGGTCTGATGGTGGTAGAGCAGAGGATGCCTGCTCCTCATCGGAAGGGAGTTCGATCCGCGTCGTTCCGTACTTCTGATCGTTCGAAAACTCGTTCGAATATCTGCGTCGTTCACTCGACGTCGATGCCGGTGATCTTCGCGAGCGCGTCGTGCGCATCCGCAACTCGTTGCGCCAGCATGGGATCGGCGAGATCCTTCGGATGCAGCGACTCGGGATACCAGTCCTGGATCCACGCCTCGATGCGTTCGGCGATCGAATCGGTCAGGACCACGCCCGGGTGCACGGCCTCGAGTTCGGATTCGGTCAACGGCACTCGAAGTCTCAGGCAGGCGGGGCCGCCACCATTCTGCATCGACTCCCGTACATCCGTCCAGACGACCCGCTGAATCGGCGTGTCGCCTTCGACCCACCGATCGCAGATGCGACGGACGTGTTCATCGGCCTCGCACTCGCCCGGAGCGACGAGCACCATCGAACCGTCCTCGACCTCGAGAAGCTGACTGTTGAAGAGGTAGCTCGCGACGCACGACTCGATGGAGAGCTCGCCTTCGCCCACCATCAGGGGCAGGAAGGTGGGGCCCAGCCGATCTCGGAGTTCGTCGATGATGGCCGGGGTGTTCAGGAACGCGTGTTCGTGGAAGAGCAGCACCCGGCCCGTGCCGACGCTGATCACGTCGTTGTGGAACACGCCGAGATCGATGGCGTCCGGAGATTGCTGGGCGAACATCGAATCGGCGAGCCCGTGCCGCCGCGCAATCGCCTCCGAGGCCTCGCGGGTCTGGCGGGCGGGATAGCGCTTGGGCCGGAGCCCGTCCGGTTGCCGGTGTTCGACCCCGTAGACGAAGAAGTGCACGACGCCGTCCTCGGTCTCCAGTCGCGTATGGTTGGCGGCACCTTCGTCGCCGTACTGGTCGGATGCGGGGAGTGGCGAGTGATGCCGGAACATCGAGGGGTCGGGGAAGATCTTCGAAAGCAGTTTCCCGGTCGCATGTGGTTCGATGGCACGGTGGAACTGCGCGCGCAGGTTCGCGGGGGTGAAATGCACTCGGCCGTCCGCGGTGTCGGTCGATGGGGAGACGGTCGCCGCATTCGCCGTCCACATGCAGGAGGCCGATGAGACCTGGGCAAGAAGGACGGGGTCCGTGGCCTGGACGTTCGCAAGCAGGCTCGCATCGTCTCCCTCGTATCCCAGGCTTCGAAGCACGGAGAGTTCGGGGCGGGGCAAGGGGGGGAGGAACCCCTGCGGGACGCCGAGCGCAGCGTTGTCTCGCATCTTCGCGAGTCCTTGCAGGGCCGCCGCCTTGGGGTGGCTCGTCTGGCCCCCGTGATCGCGGGAGGCGATGTTCCCGAGCGAGAGGCCGGCGTAGTTGTGGGTGGGGCCGACCAGACCATCGAAGTTCATCTCGCGAAGGTGCATCTGCAGATCGTACTTCCAGTGGACCGGCGGCTCACTCACGATCCGCCAAGGCCGGTCGGGGGCCGGGATTCGACGTGCGATGCGGGACTTCTGGCGATATAGATGGTTGATTCGCCGAATAACTTCAATGGACGTCGCGCTGGACCTCGGTGGCCGTCATACTGAAGTCGAGTCGGGCAGAAGCCTTGGGAGTCCACGCATGTTTCGAATCGCCGGATACATCGTCTTCGTCGTTTCGCTGTCGATCTCCAACCCCAGCTGGGGAGAGGATCTCGGCCCGTCCACCGAGATCGACATCGAACGTTCCTGGTCGCAGGAGCCGGCCGGTTGGTCCTATCCAGTCTCCATCGGCATGCCGGACGAGGCGATGCCCGTGGGGGGCTATCCGGTCTGCATCATCCTGCACGGCAACGGTGGTGAGGGTGCGCCGATGATCCAGCAGTTCCGGCGATTGTTCCCATCGCACATTCTCGTGGCCCCATCGGGATACGAGCGGAGCTGGAACATCTGTCGCGAGCAGAGCAAGGCGCCGGACGTGTCGATGGTCGCCGAGTTGACCGAACGGATTCAGGGCTACGACAACGTCAACGCCGAAGCGATCCGAATCATGGGACTCTCCAACGGGGCATCTCTCGCCAATGCGGTGTTCGTCGAAAGCGACAACCCGGGCATCGATTCCATCTGCGCCGTCGTTTCGCACCTCTCCGACGTGTTCTACCGAGGCGGCAACTTCTACAAGGCGGGCGAGGGTCCCTCGACCCAGTCGCCCTTCTGCGGATACGACACCGTCGTCGTTCCGTTGAACGGTCGTCGCTATCTCAGCGTCTCCAACCAGAATGACGCGATCATTCCGTACACCGGTGGTTGGTCGAATGTCGGGATCGGGTTCCTCGATGCTCGCGACGCGATTCATCGCGTCGCGGAGAGCCAGGGATACGTTGGTGACGCACTCCCGGCCGCAGGAACAGAGATCGATCAGTCAAACGTGTTCGAGTACGAATACCTCGACGGCCGGGTCGCCCATCTGCGGGGGTTCGCGAATCACAGCATGAACCCGACCCAGGAGGCCTACATCGAGGCGTTCTTTGCAGCGTGGCCCGTTGAAGCCGAGGGCATTCTCGGCGATCTGAATGGAGACGAACGCGTCGATGGTGCCGACCTCGGGCTCATGGTCGCTGCTTGGAAGACGCCGGGCGGTGATCTCAATGGCGACGGAACCACCGACGGTGCCGACTTAGGCGTCCTGCTTTCGAACTGGGACCTCTAGTCCACGCTCCGGCGCGTCACGCCCTCCGCAGACATGCCATGAGCCAGGTGGGGGCCGCGATCTAGACGTTCGAGAGGATCGCCTCCGACATCACCTCGTTCAATTCGTCGCCTCGATCCTGCTCGGCGACCTTCTCGTCGACGCGGCCTGTTTCGGCTTTCTCATCGCATCTCGGGGACCTTGCCTGCAGGTTCCGTGAGCGGGGTCACTTCTCGGAGGACTGGGACTTCTCGTCGTCGTCCTTCTCGTCCGCGTCCTTCTTGCCGCCGTCGATCAGATTACCGATGCCCTTGCCGATGTCGTTGATCGCGCTCCCCGCCGCATCCGCGCCGCCCTTCGCGGCGTCGCCGATTCCGTGAGCGACCTTTGAGAGTCCATCGCCGAGGTCGAAGTGCACGCCGCCGACGTCGAGATGGGTCAGGCTGCTCAGGCCGCCCTCCATCGTCGAGAGCAGAATGGAGGGAATCTGTCCCGGGGCCGCCTTCGCCGCGGATCCGATGATCGATCGGACCAGGATACTCGTCACTTCGTCGAGGCTGACGCCGTTCTGCTTCTTGCCGATGTCTCGCACGAGGATCTGATCGATCTTCATGGTGGTCGGCTTGCGATCCTGGGTGATCGGTTCGACCGCGATCGTCAGGGTGATGTTGTCGGCTTCGACCTTGTCGATGATGAACTTCTGGTCGTCGCTCGAATCGCTCGAGTCGCTCGAGTCGCTCGAGTCGTCGGGATCGTCACTCTCGGCGTTCTTGATGATGATGCCGAGATTGCTTCCATTGAGTCGTTCGATGAGAGAGACCTCGATGTCCTTGAGCGTGATCTCCTCGATCTCCAGCCGATCCGACATGACGGTACCGAGATTCACTCCTAAAACGCCGCTGCCCAGGGTCAGGAACTTGCCGTCGTACCCCTCCGGATTGGAGATCTCGAGATCGGAGATCCGAGACTGTCCCTGGAAGAGGCTCAATTCGAACGATCCGAGTTCCGTGTCGACCCCGAGTGCTTCGGTGGCCGCGGACTCGATCTCAGACGCGATGATCGTGTTGATCGTGAAGTAGAGAACGATTCCTCCAATGACCAGGACGACGGCAAGGAGGAGGAAGGCACGCTTGATGAATTTCTTCATGAAGGGATGAGCTCCGATCGAGGGTCTGCGGGCATCATGACCGGAATCGACACATGGTGCGAGGTGGGACTCGACCCAGGGGGCTCGTCACTTGCACGAATTATTTCGTAATTCGTATCGCGTCACGACAAATGACGAAATATTTCGTGCTACCGTGCCGTTTCAGATCGTGATTCAGGAGCAATCGCAGATGTCTCGACGTAGTCGTCAATCCCACGATGGGCCGCCTCGGCCGACCGAATCGGAAGTCGCGATCCTGGCCGCCGGTCGATCGTTTGAAAA
>PKCT01000071.1 GCA_002862325.1 Phycisphaerae bacterium | reverse complement strand
GCGAAGCGCACGACCTTGTCCTCGATGCTCGGGCAGTATCGGGGGCCGGCCTCCGCCTCCGCGGCGCCGCTGAACATCGGCGCGAGATGAAGATGTTCGCGGACGAGTTCATGGATCGTCTCGGTGGTCTCGGTGAGCCGGCACTCGACCTGTTGGAGTCGAGGGAAGGTCGCGGGATCCGTGAGGTCGCTGAAGGGAATCGGCCGTTCATCGCCGTGCTGCGGCGCGAGCGACGCCCAGTCCAGGCTCGCCCGGGACAATCTCGGCGGCGTGCCGGTCTTCAGGCGACCGAGTTCGAAACCGAGTTCGCGAAGCATGCCCGCGATCCCCACCGCGCTCCCCTCGCCGATCCGCCCCCCTTCGGTCTGCGCCGGCCCCACGTGCATGAGCGCCCTCATGAACGTCCCGGTGGTCAGGACTACGGTCGGCGCTAGAAGATCAATCGCATCGTCCGACGGCGTCTCGGGACGGGTCGGATAGCCCTCCGTCCCCGCGTGGACGAGTCCTCCACCCGGTGGCAGGGTGACGCCACGCACGACGCGTCGGCCGGCGACCTCCTCGGTGAGCAGACGACCGACGGTTCCGGCGTGCACGTCGATGCCGCCATGGCCGGACACCAGGCCTTGGGCCTCGAGGCGATACGCCTCCTTGTCGTTCTGGCACCGCGGACCGCGTACGGCGGCGCCACGACTGGTGTTGAGCATCTTGAACATGATGCCGGTCGCGTCCGCGATGCGACCCATCACTCCACCGAGTGCGTCGATCTCGCGGACGATCTGCCCCTTGGCGAGTCCGCCGATCGCGGGATTGCACGACATCGTGCCGATGCGGGAGGGATCCATGGTCACCAGCGCCACGCGGCCGCCACCCCGGTCACCCAGAGCGTTCG
Source organism: Phycisphaerae bacterium (assembly GCA_002862325.1). Taxonomy (GTDB): domain Bacteria; phylum Planctomycetota; class Phycisphaerae; order Phycisphaerales; family SM1A02. Next base: position 5,440 of record PKCT01000071.1, on the reverse strand, counting down.
CCGCCGCCCACGCCGCTTCGATGCCGGCGTGTCCACCTCCGATCACGATCACCTCGTACTGCATCCCCTACAGGATAGGCACTGTGGAACCCATTCTCGGGCCGAGCGGGTAGCCTGTCAGGCGCAGGAGGCCCCCATGTACAGGAAGATCACCGCCGGAACCGCTAAAAGCCCCAAGACCGCCCGCCGCATCGCCATCGCCTTCGAGGAGGATCTCGGCCGGAAGCGGCACGACGCCATCGCCGCCGGGGATCGCGACGCCTTTCGACGAGGTCTCCAGACCCCTGGGTTCAAGGGGGAGTCGGGCGACATCGCCATCACCGACACGCTGATCATCCTCGGGGTCGGTTCGCGCGAACGGATCGGCACCCAACCGGCGAGACGAGCGGGCGCCCGACTCCAGGCGTTCCTCGACCGCGCCGGCATCAACGCGGTCGTGTTCACCCAGCGCGGGGATTGCGACAGTCTTCCAGTCGAGTCGCTCGCGGGTTCGCTCGCCGAGGGCGTCGCCCTCGCGAACTGGCGACTCGAAGGCTACGACGGTACGCACGCGAAGGCCCGGCCCGAACACGCCCGACTTCGACTCGACGCAGAGCGCTCGGCGAGCCGGGACGGGATCAAGCGAGGCCTCGCCCTCGCCGAAGCGGTGAACCTCACCCGAACCATCGCCACCACGCCCCCCAACGTCTGCCATCCGACCTGGGTCGCCAAGCAGGCCCGTCGACTCGCCCGCGAGAGTGGACTGACCTGCAAGGTGATCGACGCCAAGAAGGCCGAGGCGATGGGGATGGGCGGCATCACCAACGTCGGCAAGGCGAGCGAGATCCCCCCCTGCCTCGTGCAACTGGAGTGGAAGCCTCCGAAGGTCGCCAAGGCGGCCAAGGGACGGCATCTCGTCCTCGTCGGCAAGACCATCACCTACGACACCGGCGGACTGTCCCTGAAGATCTCCAACGGCATGAAGGGGATGAAGTACGACATGTGCGGCGGCGCGACCGTGCTCGGCGCGATGAAGGCGATCGCCGACGCGAAGCTGCCGGTGCGGGTCACGGGACTCCTGCCCGCCGCGGAGAACATGGTCGCCGACGACGCCTATCGCCCCGATGACATCATCACCATGTACGACGGCACGACGGTCGAGGTCACCAACACCGACGCCGAGGGACGCCTGGTCCTGGCCGACGCCCTCGCCTACGCCTGCGACAAGCTGAAGCCGACCGAGATCGTCGACCTCGCCACCCTGACCGGTGGGGTGGTGGTCGCCCTCGGTAACTTCTGTGCCGGCATGTGGTGCGAGCACGACCGGTTCCGCGGCGCGATCGAGTGCGCTGCCACCGGTGCCGACGAGAAGGTCTGGCAGATGCCGGTCTGGGACGTGCACCGCGATTTCATGCGATCCCCCGTGGCCGACATCCTCAACTCGAATCCGAAGCGACTGGCGCATCCCATCCAGGGTGCGGCGTTCCTCTCGTACTTCGTCGATCCGGAGATCCCCTGGGCTCATCTGGACATCGCGGGCGTCGCGAACGTCGAGTCCGACCCGGTGACCGGAGCCGGTTCGACCGGATGGGGCGTGCGTCTTCTCGACACGCTCGTCCGCGGCATGGCGACCTGAAAGAGTCAGCCCCGAGCGGGATTCCTTCCCGCTTCGATCTCGCTGATCTTCGAGACGCGACGGACGTGTCGTCCGCCTTCGAACTCCGTCTCCATCCAGGTGTCGACGATCCGCTTGAGCAGCGTCTGGCCGAGCATGTCCGCGCTCATGCAGAGGATGTTCGCGTCGTTGTGACTTCGCGAGAGCCTCGCGCTGAGCTCGTCCAGGGCGAGGGCCGCCCGGACACCGGGGACCTTGTTCGCTGCGATGCACATCCCGATCCCGGTGCCGCAGACGAGGATACCGCGATCGGCCGCACCGTCGCTCACCGCGTTCGCCACGAGCCACGCCTTGTCGGGATAGTCGCTGGAGGTTGCGAACGGATCGTCGCCGAGTTCCTCGACCTCGTGGCCGTTGGCCTGGAGATAGGGCGTGAGTTCCTCGATCGCCTGCCGTCCGCGATGGTCACATCCAAGCGCCAGTCTCATTCGTCGACTCCTTCACACTCGCGAGACTCCGGTCTCGCGTTCCACTCTGCTGACCGACCGGACGTTCGGCCACCCTCCCGTCACGCCTTCGTCGACCCCAGGAGGTTCTCCAGGCGGCTCGGAAGCACCTCGTCCAGACGCGCGGCGACCCGATCGTACGTTGCCTGCCCCTGGCCGATCGGATCCTCGATGTCCCCGGCGGGATCGACCCGCTCGATGGGCGTGTCCGCGTCGGCCGGACGCATCTGCCGGGCGGCGTGGATGTGGGCCTCGGTCATGCCGAGCACCAGATCGGCGTTGGCGATCATTTTCGGGGTCAGACGGGTGCTGTGCCCTTCTGGCTCGATACCCCGTCGGAGCAGCGCGTCGGCGGTCTCCGGGGACATGGGAACGCCATCGGACGCGAAGACGCCGGCCGACGCGAAGAACACCTCGTCCTCCACGCCGGAAATCCGCTTTTCCGACGCCAGATGACGGGCGATCCCCTCCGCCATCGGAGATCGGCACGTATTGCCCGTACAGATGAAGAGCACCGTTCGCATGTCCGACATGGTACCCGCTCGGCCACCGGGCCTTGATTCGTCGCGGATGTCGATACCATGGAAGAGGTTCACGCAGTCCAGAATGGGAGTCCTGGTTTTGGAATTCTTCGAATTCGATCGTGCCTGGCGAACCCTCACCGACGAAGAGGTCGTGACCCTCACCGGTGAAGCGCCCGCCGAGCTCGATGTCCTTCAAATCGACTATCACGAAAGTCGCGATGCACACCGGACCATCTTCGCGATGCGCGACGGCCACGAACCGGACGTGGTCGATGCGGAAGTCCTCGAAGTCCCGCGGTCCCAGGCCGGCGAGGTGCTCGAGCACATCCTCCACAAGCTCCATCTCGCGCCGATGCTTCTCTTTCCGATCGGGAAGTGGCGTCCGGTCTTCGACGTGGTGACGCCGGTGCTGACCGACAACGAGCAGTGGATGGCGATCGACTCGGAAGCGACGATCGAACTGAACACGCGGGAGCCGCTGGTATGCGAGCTGCGCGATCTGCATCTGCTCAGGGCACTGGTCGACGCGATCCTCGGTCACGCCGAAAAGCTGGAGCAGGGCATCTCGATCGCGGCGCTACAGGCACCGCTCCTGGTCGAGGTCGAGCCCGCCGGCGGCGTCCTGCTGACGATCGGCAATGAGAGTCTCGCTGACGAGGTCCGGGCGGTCGCCGCCGCGTTCACCCAGGGGTGATCGCGGGGTCAGATCGCGACTCGCGTTCCATCCGCGGAGAAGGCTGCGCCGCATCCGAGGCAGCATGGGCACACCGCCGGAACGTCGTCGTTCGAAGCGACCGCGGTTCGGTCGGGGTCCTGCGCCAGCTCGTAGCCGCACTCCGGACACCGATCGTCGCGGATCGCCGACCGGGCGAGAAAGTGCTCGCTCGCCTTCAGCAGCTTCCACGCCACGGTCGCCGGGATGAGGGCGAAGATGGCGAAGATCAGGCTGATGATCGCGGCCGGTGGCATCAGGAAGCAGATTGCGAACGTCACTCCCGCGAGCCCGATGTAGAGAAACAACACCAGGACCGGGTAGACGTCGTTGATCCAGCGGACGATGCGATACGGCAGCATGAGAGAAGTCTAGGTCGGCATGGGATAGCGATGCAGCTGGATCGTTTTCGGGGCTTCCCGGCCCCAGGATGCGGGATTCACCTCGGTTCGGCGGTCTCTTTCCGCCGCTTTGCACCGTCGGACCACCCTCACTGGTGGTCCATTCACGGAAATCACCGCTAAAACCGCTACACTTCGTGGTGGGAAGTGATGAGAACGCACCCTCCGGAGCCCCCCGGCTCGTTCAGGACTGTCTGGAACGCTCGTATGAAACTTGTCTGTAGTCGTGACGCCTTGGCCGAGGCCCTTTCGGTCGCCGGCAGCGTGGTCGTCAATCGTACGCCCGCCCCGGTTCTCCTCTGCCTCAAGCTCGAGGCCAAGGACGGATTCCTCACGGTCTCCGCGACGGACACCGAGATCGGTCTCATCCTGGGCGTCGCCGAAGTCGACATCCGCGAAGAGGGCGAGGCGTTGATCCCCGCCGACAAGCTGAACCAGATCGTCCGCGCGACCAACGACGAAGCGATCACGATCGAGGTCGACAAGAACGTCGCGAACATCCGCGGCAAGGACGCGAAGTTCAAGGTCTTCGGCTTCGATCCCGGCGAGTTCCCGGGCACCCCCGCGTTCGAGGAGGGACCGGTCGAATTCCAGACCAACGCCGGTACTTTCCGTCGCGTCATCGGACGCACCGTCTTCGCGACCGCGGTCGAGAACAGCCGCTACGCGATCAACGGCGTCCTGCTCGAACGAACCGACCGGCACCTCCGCCTGGTCGCGACCGACGGACGACGGCTCGCGGTGGCTCGCGGGGAATGCGGTAGCTTCGAGGGCGAGGACACGTCGTCGATCGTGCCGACCAAGGCGCTCAACGTGCTCAGTCGTCTCATGTCCGATCCCGACGAACCGGTCAGCGTACGTCGCGATCGCAACCAGATCCTGTTCAAGGTCGGCGAAGGTCCCGGCGCGCCGGTCCTCTCGAGCAATCTGGTGGAGGGGTCCTTCCCGCCCTTCGAAGACGTGATTCCGAAGGACCAGGACAAGCGGGTCGAATTCGACGCGGGCGATCTCTCCTCCGCCGTCCGCCGAGCCGCCCTCCTCACCAACGAGGAGAGCAAGGGCGTCCGCCTCGCCTTCGCCGACGGCACCCTGACGCTCTCCAGCCGGGCCCCCGAGATGGGCGAGGCCGAGATCAAGGTCGACGTCGACTATGCGGGCGAACCGATCGAGATCGGCTTCAACCCCACCTACCTCACCGAAGCGCTGAAGCACGCGGACGCCCAAACCGTGCTGATCGAACTCAAGGCCCCGAACAAGCCGGGCGTGATCAAGGTCGAGAGCGACTTCACCTACGTGGTGATGCCGGTCAATCTCGCCTGAGCCCCCATCGAACTCGATGCGAAGACACGAACGACGGGACGACCTGTGAAGGTCGTCCCGTCGTCTTGGGTCTCGATGCGATTCGATCGCGAGGTTCGAATCAGCCCTTGTACTTCACGCCGCATCCGTAGGGACGGGTCGAGGCGGGCTGGACGGTCGACCCCTTCTTGATCGCGGTGACCGCGTCCATGACGTAGTTGCGATCCTTGCGATCGCCCAGGGCGCCCTGGTAGCGGAGCACGCCTTCGGAGTCGATCACGTACATGTGCGGGGTGGTCTTCGCACCGTAGGCCTTGCCGACGGTTCCGCTGTAGTCGACGAGGACCGGCGAGGTGATGCCGAGTTCCTTGGTCGCCTTCTGGTCCGCGGCGATCAGCGCCTTC
>PKCT01000295.1 GCA_002862325.1 Phycisphaerae bacterium | reverse complement strand
AGCTGAACCAGATGTCGCTTCCGACCTGGGGCCCGGCGCTGCCGCTGCAGGCGATCGCGCTCGGGACGCCCGAGTCGGTCGCCGCCTCGGTCGAGAACGCGGTCGCTCCCTCCGCGACGTCCAATGCGGTCGAGCACTCGTCGTTCGCGGGGGGTTCGATCGGGTTGCAGGTGATCAGTCCGTCGATATCGAACTGCGACAGGTAGTTCCAGATCGCGACGACTTGGGACGCGGTGGGGGTGTCGTGGCCGCCGCCCTGCTTCCGGTCGTGCTGATACCCGTGACACCCTTCGCCCGGAGCCCAGGTCGAGCGCGTGATGTTGCCCCCTACGTTGGTGACGTTCGGTGTCGACTGGGTCTGGTTCTTCGCGATCCAGTAGGCCTGTTGCTGGGTGGCCGAGGGGACCCAGCCGGGTGATCCGTTGTACGGCGCGTAGAAGTCGTTGGTCCCGAGGAGGTGGTAGATCGTGGTGGCCGGGGCCGACTGGCAGCTGTTGAAGGTCCAGTCGTAGCAGCTGGCTGCGACCGGCGCGAGTCCAGCGAACTCATCGGCCTTGATGCACGCGAGATCCCAGCTGAAACTTCCGCCCATGGAATATCCGCCGCCGTAGATCCGACGTCGATCCGCGTTGTAGGTCGCGACGGCGTCGTCGATCACCGCGCTGACATAGGCCATGTCCTTCTCGAAGTTCCCGTTCGCGTAGCCTCCGCCGTCGTATCCCCAGCAGCGGCAGCCCTCAAGAACGTCCGGCACGGATTCGCCGTAGATGACGATGAACCGTTCGGTGTCGGCGAGCGACCTGAAGTCCGCCTCGAAGACGCCGCCACTCGCCGAGCCACCGCCCCCGTGGAACCACATCATGACGGGCAGATTCTCGGATGGGTCGAATCCGGTCGGCAGGTAGACCAGATACCGCCGAGCCTCGCCGAGCACCGTCAGGTTGCGATAGGACTGCTGCGCAAACGCCTCGATCCCTGGAAACAATGTTGCGAGGACGACGGTGAGGAGGAGAAGGTGGCGACGCATGTTGGAAAACCTCAGCTCTGGTGGATTCGGCGTGGGCGTAGATCTCGTACCCCCAAGGATACGCCGGGATCGCTCGAAGCCCAAGCAGAACTCGGCAAGCTTTCGGAATCGGCTCGGGATTGACCACCTTTTCGTCTGTTTATCGCGGCATGTTCAGCACGATCCAGGCATTAATCGCCGTCGCGAGCCCAAGCCAGACGAGATAGGGGGCGAGGAGGACGCCCGCGAGCCGGTCGATGCGCAGATATCGAATCGCAAGCACCCCGACGACGAGGCCAAGCACCAGGATCTCGCCCAGCGCCCAGTCCGGTCGTTGGAACGTGAAGAAAAGGAGCGACCAGGCGGCATTCAGCGCGAGCTGGATTCCGTAGACCACCATGGTCGTCCGGTCTCGCCGCGGGTGCCTCGCCACCCTCCACGTGGCGATCGTGAGCAGGGTGAAGATCGCGAACCACGCGGGCGTAAACGCCCAGGAGGGCGGCTGGAAAGGTGGTTTCTCGAGCGATGCGTACCAGTCGTTCAGGCCCATTGCCGTGAACCACCCGCCAAGCAGCAGGGTGAGCACCGACCAGCCGGTGAACCAGGCAAGGAGATCGAGGCGTCGCGGGGTGGCGGGTGGAGTCGTGGCCATTATGCAAGGATGGTACGACGCATCGTCGGTGGGCGTCCGGTTCCCTGGCGATCGAACGGTGAGGTATTCTCTAACGGCGGCCGTCGCCCTTCTCGAATCGAACCTTCACGTGAGATCCGTCATGAAAAAGATCCTCGCCATCCGTGGAGACGACGCCCAGGTCATGCTCGGGCTGCTGCGTCAGGTCGCCACGAACGAGGGCGCGTGTCCGCTCCATGAGCTGCATCGGGAGACCCTGCAGGCGATGGCGGAGCACCTCTTCCACTCGGACTTCCAGCCGGATGCTCCTGCGGTGCCCTTCTCGGAGGCGAAGAACCACGTCGAGGATCCCGATCTGCAGCGCGACCTCATGAACATGGCCGGCGTCTTTCCCTATCTCGAGGAGGACCATCTCCAGGATCGGATCGATGCGGTCGGCCGGCTTGGAGAGGCGATGGGCTTCGACAAGAAATACGTCAAGCGGCTCCATCAGCTCAGCCACGAAGCGGTGACTGGCCTGGCACTCTGCCTCTACCGCCCACTCTCCCTCGAAGTGGGAACCCCCCTCCTCAAGGGAACCTACGTCCTGGCCGAGAGTGCGCTCCACCTCGACGGCGATAAGAAGCTGCTCGCTCGGTACGAGGGGTATCGCGACCTTGCGTCGGACACCTTCGGCCGTGCCTTGATCGACTACTACGACGACAACCACTTTCCGCTACCGGGGACTCCCGGCGCGTTCTTCTCGAACTCGCTCAAGATCCACGACATCCACCATGTCCTCGCGGGCTATCCGACCTCGCCCCTGGGCGAGACCTGCGTCGTTGCCTTCGACAACGGCATGATGGATCTCGACATGGGGCAGGCGCTGATCGGCTACGTCGCCCAGTTCCAGATCGGCATCCAGTGGGACAAGGGGCTGAAGACCTGGCGAAACCAGTTCGATCCGGAAGCCGTGATCCGAGCGTTCGAACGGGGAGGTGACAGCACCGTCAACTACCTCAAGTTCGACTTCGACTTCACCGACCATCTCAAGCGTCCACTCGCCGACGTCAGGCGCGACTTCGGGATCGATCCCGAGGGGGCCCTGGTCGCCGGTCCCGCGGACAAGTGGTGCGGGCAGGTGGGCGTGGTCGGTGAGCGTCAGAGCCCCGACATGATCGAGCGGAAGAAGAATCTGCTCGAAAGACTGCTCTCGGGCAAGAACACGACCGACGGCAACTGAATTCGGTACGGAGGATTTCCCTCGCGAACTCCGCGGTCGACGATCGGCCGTGGGGTCAGCCCCGACTAATTCGAACGGTTGAAGTTGATCCTGATGTTCTCCTCGGCATCGCGGGCCACGATTCCCAACCGGAGGAGCATGGCGATGGCCTCTTGAATCAGAGGTGCGTCGAAGGTGTTCAGGTGGGGGAGTGAGCTGGGCGGGGACAGGTGCCAGGGCAGAATGATCTCCACGCCGGTCTGGATCGATTCCTTGCGAATGAGCTCGAAGAAGATGCAGCTCGCAGCTCGACACAGCTCGTTCGCACTCTCCTGTGTGATTTCAGGGTTGGATTGCTCGCTCGCCATCTTGGGGCTCTTGATCTTGAGACTCAGTCGCAAGATCATAGCATCCTTTTCGGGGGCTGTGGCGGCAGGTACGGCGGACGCGAGTTCCCGGGGTGGTCGCCGAGAAGAAGTGGTGCTCTTCTCGTCGGAGTCGATCGGACCGGAACGGATCGGGTCAGGGGCACGGCCCCCAGCGCATGAGAAGCAGGCCGAGATCGGCCTGGTTGACGATGCCATCCGCGTTGAGGTCTGATCGCGACGCGGGGCCGCCCCAGTCGAGCAGGAAGATCCCGAAGTCGATCCCATCGACGACGCCATTCGCATCGAGGTCGCCGGAGCAGGATTCGCAATCGGGTACGCCGTCGCCATTCGGATCGACGATGTCGCAGCCGTATTCGGCCCGGATGATCTCGCTCCAAGCCATCTCCGCGAACGCGTCCTGGCCGGAACGCGTGGGGTGAGCACCGTCCGCGAGCCAGGACGAGTCGTATTCCTCGTACTGCCCACGTTGATCCCGCCAGCGGGCGTACAGGTCGACGACCGCGACATCGGAATGGCGATGCGGAAGGCCCCGAAGCGCCGAGGCGTACTTCGAGATTCGGTCGCGCTGGAGAGCCCCGTCGTCCCAGTCCGGCTGGGTGAAGATCACGAAGCGGAGGGGCTGGATGGCATCGTTGCCAGCTTGCGCGATGCGATGCAGGCGTCGATGCCGATCCAGGATGCCTTCCACGTTCGCCAAGAAATTACGGGGCCGATGGACCGACGGTGTTCCATGGTTGCTGTCGTTCACGCCCAGCAGAATGAAGACGGTGTCGGTCTCGAATCGTTCGTAGCGAGCGAGTAGCGCATCGTCGGTGTAGGTGTTGAAGATGTCCGATCCTGGGTGGAAACTCGTCGTCAGGTTGCGGTCCTGCGGTTGGTACAAATGGTTGACGGCACGAAATCCATCATTTCCGAGCGATGCGACGAAGAGACCCTCTTGATCGAGTCGCTCCACCGCGAAGCCACCGATGAGGAGGATCGCATATCCCTTCAGCTTGGCCTGGCCTCCCCAGGTCTCCCCGACCGGCGGGCCGACCTCGACGCCCGGCCCGAGTGGCTCGACGGACGGTGTGTTCGGGGGGATCGACGCCGTCCCTCGTTCGAGCGTACCGTCCACCGCATGCCACACCGTTCGGATCGGTCTGTCCGCGGTCGCAGCGGCGATTTCCCGCCGTGGTTCACCGATGTCGGTCCATCGGAATGAAGGGTGGGGCGTGGTCGGTCTGAGTTCGACGTCGTCGACGATCTCGGCGACGCCGCTGGCGTCGTGTGCGATGGGGTTCGGACCGGGGGTCTTGAGATCGGAGACGTACTGCCAGGCCTGCCATCGGATGCGAGCTCCGGATTCGAGAAGCTGGTTCGGGCCGACCTTTTCGCCGATGCCGCTTCTCCAGACCCGATGGGCGTATCGACCGCCGAGCGGGACGGAGACGCGATGTACCCAAGCGGTGGACTCGACCTGGTCGGTGAACTCGAAGGGGAGGATCTCTTCCGTGTTGAATCCGAGGAGGCTGGGATCGTCGTTCCCGGTGAAAATGCCCGGACTCCCGATTCCGGTGCGCTTGACGATGTTGGCGGGCAAACGTCCGTCCGCATCAACACGAATCTCGCGGTAGTCCAGCGATCGCTTGGGTTGGTAGTACCAGCCTGAGGCGCTGTAGGGCCCTGTGCCACAGGCTGGAATCGTGCAGCCTCTCCACTGTCGAGGCCGGAAGGTGCGAAGCACGCCATGGTGGAACCGCGACTCGGCGTGGTTCGTGGTCACGCCGGCGGGGTTGGTTTCGGAATCCCCGACCATCTCGACCCGGCATCGCTCGAACAGAATTCTCGAGGCCACCCGTTCCAGCCCAATCGAGTACGGCGACGTCATCCGCGGCCGATCATCGGCCACGGAGAGATCCGTCACCGCCGTTTCAGCGTCGGCCAAGGCGAGCGCGAGAATGGAGAGACCGATAGGAAGCATGTTTGTTCTCCCGGACTGCTCGCCCCTGAGCCTCCATTGGAGCATAGGCCGCGGAGGAGCGGGAGCGGGTCAATCGGGCCGACTTCGCTCTTTCCAGCCCTGGGCGAGTCGCCAGCAACGATGAATACGTCGGTTCCGGAAATCCTCGGGCACGGACCGGTGGCTGATCTCGTGGTGTCCGAAGTCCGGTGGAACCGCATCGGAGGCGAGTTCGAAGCTTCGACTGTTGGTCGAGAAGAAGATCTCACCGCCCGGCGCGACGAGGGGGGCAATGTTCGCCAGAAGCTGCGGGTGGTCGCGATCGATCGAAAAGGATCCCGCTTTCATGCGCTTCGAATTCGAGAAGGTCGGAGGATCGCATACGACGGTGTCGTAGCGTTCCGTCGGCGACTTTGCCTCTTGGGCGAGCCACTCGAGGCAATCGGCCTGGACGACGGTGTGGCGGTCGTCGAGCGAGAAGTTGTTGAGTTCGAGGTTCCGCTGGTACCAGTCGAGATACGTCCTGGACATGTCGACGGTCGTGGTACGGGCGGCTCCGCCCGCCCGGGCGTGGACGCTGAACGCCCCGGTGTAGGCGAAGAGGTTAAGGATGCTCCGGCTCTCGGCCCGTGCTCCCACTCGCACACGGGTCGGTCGATGGTCCAGGAAGAGGCCCACATCCAGATAGTCGCTCAGATTGAGCTCGAACCTCAGACCGGCCTCGCGGACGTTCTTCACCACGCTTCGGTCGGCGAGTCGTTCGTACTGGGCGCGGCCACCTTCGCCATCGGTCTGCCTGCCGCGATGCTTGACATGCAACCGGTCGCTCGGAATCTCGAGCCCGGCGAGGATCTCCTTCGTCGCTCGCGTTCGGTGGTCGAGATCCGCGGCGTCGGTGGTGTCTCGCTTCCGGCGGTGCATCCAGACCACGGCGTCGCCCCGTGTCCGCGGATCGTCCGCGTCCGCGTCGCCGTACCAGTCGACGATGAGCGGGTAGTCGGGTATGTCCCGCTCGTAGACGCGAAAGCAGGAGATGTCCTGTCGTCGGGCCCACTTTCGCAGGTGTTTCATCCGGTTGGCGAGGCGGTCAGCGAGCATGGCGGAGTGTCTCGACAAACAGGGCCGGGTCCAATGGACCCGGCCCCGCGATGGTGTCGATGGTCGGCTCGAGGCCGAGTGGCGATCACTCGGAGACCGCGATGAAGTCGCGACCACGGAT
>PKCT01000118.1 GCA_002862325.1 Phycisphaerae bacterium | reverse complement strand
ACGATGGATGTCACGTGGGACGGGAATATTTCGGTATTTCCCTTGTACGGCAACGCTCGACTGTCCACATTAAAAGGAACTCAAGGGGCAGCTGCAGCGGAATAGAAAGAGCCGCGACGCATTCGGGTGGCAGCGCCGTCGAAATCTCGAAAAAATCGATTTTGCGCGAAAGCCGAATTGTAGTGGCTGGATTCGTTTTGTGATTCGGATCGCAGGCGAGGCATCGCATGGCTGGTATGCCAGGCTCTCGTCTTGTTTGGGCTGGGGCGACCCGCGACCGAGGTGAGGAGTCTCCATGAAAAAAGAAGAATGTGAACAGCGTCATCGTTTGAACCGATTCGTCGACCTTGCCAGGGTCTACCGAGGCTGGACCAGGACTGAACTCTCGAAGGTGCTCGGTCGAGACCCATCCAAGATCGTTCCCGAGAGCGGAAATCCCAAGCTGGATCTCATCGTGAACCTCGCGGACGTCCTTGATTGGAATGTCGGTGACGTCGCCGAATCGGTCTGGATCCGAGGCGGAGAGGCCGAGACCGACGACCGCCCTCGTTCCTTCGAGGAATTGAGTCAGGCCGCGGTCGACGCCCGGCACGCCGGCCGCTTCGACGACGTCATCGAACTGACCCGTGAGATGCGGATGGTCGCGACGACGCCTCGACAGCACGCCATCGCCTGCCTGCGCGAAGGCAGCGTGTGGGATCGACGAGGTCGTTACACGCGTGCACTCGAATGCGCCCAGGAGGGACTGGCGGTCGACTGCCAGGACCACGACGTCGTCACCACCCTCCAGGGAAGATTGGCGAACGGGCACTACACCCTGTGGCATCTGATCGAGGCCCGCGCCGTCGCCCAGGACCTGATCGACGGTCTGGAGGGCGCCGACCTCTCCGACCCGGTCATCCACGAGAATCTGGGCATCGCGCACTACGCGCGTGGCCATGCCTCCCGACGATGCCTCTCGTCGAACCCGGTGGCGAATCATCGTGACAACACGAACGCCATCGACCATCTCCGACGCGCCATCGAGATCTACGAGGATCTTCGGCATCGGCGGGACCGCCCCACCGACGAGGCGATCTCGCAGATCTGCTCGGGTGGAATCCTGGAACTCCAGGTCGCAGCAGGCGCGACGACCGCGGACGCGGCGATGGACGAGATCCTCTCGTCGCTCGACGACGTCGTGGATCTGGAGAACTGCCCCTCGGTGGACCTCCTCGAATGCAGAGGTTGGTGGGCGATCTTCGGATGCAACATCGCACTGCGACACTACGACGGTCCGGAGATGCATCGCCACATGGCGATCCTCACGAACAAGGCTCTTGAAATCGCCGAAAAGATCGGCAACTGGGGTCTGCGCGAACGCGCATTTACGCTCGAGCACTTCCGCCGTCAGAACGTCCCCGAGACCACCGGTCCCGCCGACGAAGAGGATTGGATCCTCGACGACGAGGAAGTCCGGACCATCACCGGAACCATGGGAAGGTTCCCTGGATTCCGACGCGTCGGATGGCACATCCTCGAATCCGCCCGCGTCTTCGCACCCGCAAGCTGAAGAAAGGAGATCACATGTCACGTCATCAAGACTCTCACAGTGGACGCGGGATCACCTGGACGCTCCTCTGCGCACTCGTCTTCGGCGGAAGCCTCCTCCTCGCCACCCCAAGCGCGGAGGCGAGGCTGCCCAAGCGCAAGCCGGCGATCGATCCGGTCCTGCGATTCATGGCCGTCGACAACGAAGGCCCCATCGCCAGGATGCCGATCGCGTTCGCCAGACGCACCCCGCACCAGCGTCATGCGGCGGCCCCGGAAGCGGAGTTCGAACGAGCCGAGATCTCCACGGTCTTCGGCCCCTCGAAACCGGCGACCAAGACCCCGCAGCCGAAACCCCTGATGGGTCCCTTCCCTCGAAGGTGACCCGAAGGCACTTCCCGGAGGATGGAGACACCACCGTCCTCCGGGAAGAGCCTGGGCGTGATAGCATCGCGGAATGACCGAATCGACCCCCACTCCAGACCAGAAGCTCGAACAGCGAATCGCCCAGTTCGAGAACATGACCGCGGCCGATCCCGACAACGACATGGCCCACTTCTCGCTCGGCAACGCCTACCTTCAGGCGGGGCGAGCGGCGGAAGCGGCCCAGTCCTTCGAACGGACGACCGAACTGAATCCCGACATGAGCAAGGCCTTCCAGATGGCTGGCGAAGCCATGATCAAGGCGGGCTGGGAAGATCGTGCGGTCGCCGTCCTGGAGGCCGGTTGGAAGGTGGCCGCCACTCGTGGCGACCTCATGGTTCGAGACGCGATCGCAGATCGGCTCGTCTCCATCGGCCGTCCGGCTCCCGAACTCGATGCATCGACGAAGAAGGAAGCGGAGGCATTCGCCGCCAGCGGGTCGTTCGTCTGCCGGCGAACCGGCCGTGCGGGAACGCAGATGGAACACCCCCCGTTCAAGGGACCGGTCGGCGCCTGGATCGAGGCGAACATCTCCTCGGAAACCTGGAACGACTGGATCGGCCAGGGGACCAAGGTGATCAACGAGCTTCGCCTGGATTTCAGTCGCGACGAGGACCAGGAGGTCTACGACCGACACATGCGGGAGTTCCTCGGGATCGACGACGATCTCCTGGCCGAGCTCAAGAGCGACACCTAGGCGAGCACCGCCCCGGATCCGTCACCCCGCGCCGGCCTGCCTCTGCCACAGGTACCACTCCACCATGGAGAGGACGACGACCAGGGCGAGCAGCCACGGCCAGAGGTCGTACCATCGCGTCTGTCCACCGGACAACACGCGATCGCCCCGGATCTCCTCCACCCCGAAGACGGTCGATTCGAGCGAGGCCACGTCCCGCTCCGTGCTCGACAACTGGTTCACGGCGAGCATCCGGTTGAACGTCTGGTCCGAACCGGGACGACCCCATCTCAGCTCGTAGAGCCCGGCCCGCGATACGGGGCCCCAACTGACGAGACCACTCGGATCCGGTGTGACGGAGAAGTCCTCACCGCCCGGAGTCCGAATGGCGACCCCCACCGCGTCGCTGGGGATCCGAGCGACGAGCGGCTGCCCCGGCGTGAAGCTCTTCGTCGTCAACGCATCCCCGGAACTGCCCAGATACTCGATCGCGTTGGGGACGAAGTTCACGAAGGACCTCAGATACGGCCAGTTGGAATCGAGGGGATCGAACGCGACGTGGACGAGATGCAGCGGTCCGCGATCGATCTCGACGACGAGCGGGCCATCGCCGGTGTCGACCAGGGTTCGAACTCCGGCCCCGACCACGAGCTTCCGCATGTCGCCCACGAAGAGGTCCTCGAGATTCACGAAGCGGAGGACGGGATGCTCGTCCCGCGTCCGTCGCACCAGGACCCCTCGCGCGGACTCGCCGAACTCGGTCAGACCATCGACGTCCGGGGTGCCACCAAAGGACAGATATCTGCCTGGAGGAAGCGGGCCGACATCGCCATCCTCCAGCACGACCACGTCGTATTCGGGGAGCGATCCTTCCTCGACCCCGGCCCGGAATTCCTGGGCGGAGACGACGTCGAGCTCTTCCAACGCCATCCCCTCGAGCAACGAGCGAAGGATGAACCCCCCCTTGCCGACCAGCGCGACCTTGAGCTTACGAGCCGGCGCCACCACCAACCCCGCCACATCGTCGACCGCGAGCGCGTCGTCCGTCAGGATCGCCACCTCGATCACCGCACCACGGGGTTGATCGACGGGAGGGAAGGAGACCTGACGACGGCCGGGCCGGCGTCCTTCGACCGCATCGACGGTGGCTCCGGGCACCTCCACGGGCTGCGGAAGAATCGCGACGATCGTGCCGTTGATGCTGAGCTGCAGGTCCACCGATACGGGATCGTCCGTGGGATTCTCGATCGCGGTGAAGACCTGGATCGTCCCGGGACGGTCGTAGGGCCGATCGGCCGCGACCGCCGAGATCCCGACGTTCGTGGTGCTCGGATCGCCGATCTGCAGGTACTCGAGCGATTCACCGGCACGCAGCGCCTGATCTTCGAGATCCTCGATCCGCCCATCCGACCAGAGGGTCAGCTGAGCCGGGGACTCGATGGGACCCGGATTCTCGGGATCCACGATCGTGGTGTACGCCCTCGCAAGCATCAGCGCTTCGCCGATCCTCGACGTTTCGTCGGTCTGGACGATTCCATCGATCGCCGCCAACGCATCCCGCTTCGAATCCGAGAACGACATCCGAATCTCAGGGGTCGAACCGAAGGCGATCACCATGATCTCCGGCGCAGTCCGCGCGAAGAGCCCCCCCGCATGCAGCGATTCGACCCGCTCCGCCGCGGACCGTTTCGCCAGCGCCAGACGAGTCGCCCCCTCCTCTCCAACGTCCTCGACCGCCATCGAGGCGGAGTGGTCGATCAGGAGCACGTGACGCCCCCCTGCGTTTGAGGGCGCATCGAACTGCGGCTGCATCAACGCCAGCCCCAGCAGGATCAGCAGAAGCAGCTGGAGGAGGAGCAGGATGCTCCAACGGAGCCGTTGAAACGGTGTGTTGGCTCGCAGGTCCTCGATCGACCGCTTCCAGAGCATGGTGCTGGGAATTGGACGAGACTGTCGTCGAAGGCGGAGGAAGTACATCGCCACCACCGCCGGCACCACGATGCCGAGCACGATCGCACCGAACCAGGGTGCGAGTACGGTCATCGAAGCAGCCCTCGACGCCGAAGGTAGTCCAGCAGCAGCGAATCCAGATCGGTGGAGGTGTCGACCATGGTGTGCATGATGCTCCGCCGGATGCAGAAGTCCCGCAGCCCGCCGCACCAGGTGTCCAGACGCTGGCGATAGCCGCGGATGACCGCACCGTTGACGGTCACCTCGGCGGCGTCCTCGTCCTCGAGGTCGACCAGCTTGAGATCGCCGCTGAGACCGTGCGCCCGGGGATCGATCTCCTGCGGCGACAGGAGCTGCATGACGAAGACGTCGTACCCTCGCCCCGCGACGTACCGAAGCCCCTTCTCGTACCCATTCTTCTGGAGGAAGTCGCTGAGCACGATCATGACCCCGCGTCCCTGGCGGGCCAGCGCCATCGACTTCATCGCCTCCTCGAACTCGTCCCCTCCACCCGGCCGGAGATTAAGGAGCCACTTGCCCGCTTCGTGGGTGCGGCGGCGTCCGCGAAGATTGGCGAGCCGCTGCAGTCCGGCCGGTTCACCGTCCTCGTCGAGTCCGCCGAACGCCGCGAGGGTCACACGGTTCTGATTCACCAGTCCGATGTAGCCGAGCGCCATCGCCAGGCGACGTGCGTAGTCGAACTTGGGCGGATCGCCCCAGTGCATGCTGGCGCTCGCGTCGATGGCCACGATGAGCGAGAGATCTTCCTCCTCCAGAAAGATCTTCATGAAGAGGCGATCGAGTCGTCCGTAGATGTTCCAGTCGACGAACCGAAGGTCGTCACCCGCGACGTACGGACGGAAGTCCGCGAATTCGACGCTCTGTCCGCGCCTCTTGCTCCGACGCTCCCCCTGAACCCGGCCGTTGAATATCTTTCGACTCACCACGTCGAGGTGGTCGAGTCTCGCCATCAGATGCGAGTCGATCAGGTCGTCGACCCGCTTCGGCGCGGCGGAGTCCGGAGGCTGACCGTCGGGAAAGTTCATGAAACCACCCCCGCATCGTCCAGACCCGCCAGCATCTGGTCTCCGGGATCGACCTCGACGCCCTCGATCAGGCCGTCGATGATGTCGTCGGACGTCACCTGGTCGGTCTCCGCCTCGAACGTTCGTATGATGCGATGCCTGAGGGCCGGATGGGCCACTCTCCTGATGTCCTCGACGCTGACCGCGAATCGCCCGTCCATGATCGCCACCACTCGCGCGGCGGAGACGAGCGCCTGGGCCGCCCGTGGACTCGCGCCGACTCTGATCAGGTGCCGATGCTCTGGAAGCGAGAACGCCCCGTCCGGATGGGTGCCCAGGACGAGTCTGATCGCATAGTCCTTGATCGTGGGCGCGAGAACGATCCTGCGGGCCAGACGACGGGCGGCCAGGATGTCCTCTCCGTCGAGGATCTCACTCGCGATCAGATCCACGCCCCGAGTGGTGCGATGCACGATCTCCGTCAACTCCGACCGTGCGGCGTAGGGGACCCAGACCTTGAAGATGAATCGATCCAGCTGCGCCTCGGGAAGCGGATAGGTCCCCTCCTGTTCGATCGGATTCTGCGTCGCCAGCACCAGGAACGGATCGGGAAGCGACCGGGTTTCGCGATCGGTCGACACCGATCCTTCCTGCATCGCCTCCAGCATCGCGGACTGACTCTTGGGCGTCGCACGATTGATCTCGTCCGCCAGGACGATGTTCGCGAAGATCGGCCCGGTCCGAAACTGAAAGGCCCGATGTCCGCGGCCGTCCTCGACCACGATGGTGGTGCCTGTGATGTCGGCCGGCATCAGATCGGGCGTGAACTGGATTCG
>PKCT01000052.1 GCA_002862325.1 Phycisphaerae bacterium | reverse complement strand
TCCAGACTCTTGAGCGTGCCCGCGGTCGAGTTGCGGGCGTTCGCGAAGAGCGGCTCGCCCGCCGCCTCGCGTTCGGCGTTCACCCGGTCGAACGCGTCGTTGGGCATCACGATCTCGCCGCGGATCTCGACCACCTTGGGCGGGTCGTCGACATCGAGCCGCAGCGGGATCGACCGCATCGCCCGGATGTTGCTGGTGATCACGTCACCGGTCGTACCGTCGCCGCGGGTCGTTGCGGAGACCAACCGACCGGCCTCGTAGCGGAGCGAGATCGCGACGCCGTCGATCTTGGGGTCGCAGACCAGATCGATCCCGCTCGCAAACAGATCGTCGGCCGGACGATCGAGCCCGCGAAGCACGCGATCGTGCCAGGCCCGAAGGTCCTCGATCGAATAGGTGTTGTCGATCGAGGTCATGGGGACCGCATGGACGGCCGATTCGAAACCCTCGACCGGTTCGCCGCCGACTCGCTGGGTCGGACTGTCGGCGTCCGCGTGTTCGGGATGCTCGGTCTCGAGTTCGGCGAGTTCCGAGAGTCGCGCGTCGAAGTCCCGGTCCGACATGATCGGATCGGCGTCGACGTAGTACGCGCGATTCGCCCGTTCGAGAAGATCGCGTAGTTCGAGAATCCGCGTCAAAGGGTCCACGGTCAATCCCGAGTAATCGAGTTCGGGCCCTTCCCGGCGGTCTTGTCCCAGGTCCCGTCGCCGGACTTCTGGTACTTGGTGAAGCCGAGGCGATCGAGGTTCTTGTCGCTCAGACGGGTCTTCTCGTTCGCCTCCGAATGCTTGAGCGCAAGGCCCGGAGCGCTCACGAGACGCTTGACCGGCTCCCCCGTCTCGGGATGCTTGGTCAGCGGTGGGTCCTTGATCGACTGGAAGACCTCGAAGGGTTCTCCGAGACTCCCGTCGGGCTGGATGACTGCGTAGTCGTAGGTGGGCATGGGGGTTTCCTCGGCCGGTTCCTCAGTTGCCGATGAGAAGTCTTCGTGCGTGTCGAACGTCCTCGATGCGTTCATCGCCCTCTTCGCACTCGATGAGCACATTGACCTCGGGCTCGATGGCGAGGACACGCTCCAGGAAGAGGGACCAGTCGACCTCGCCCTCACCGAGACGCATCTCCTGGCCCCACACGCCGGGAACCTCGCAGCTCCGGGCATCCTTGGCGTGGATCTGGACGACCCAGGGGGCGAGCCGGTCGATGGCCGTGATCGGATCCCCCATCCCATAGAGAAGCATGTTCGCCGGATCGAAGTTCACCCCGACCCCCTCGTGGTCGAGGACCCGGATGGTGTCGATCAACGTCGCCGCGGTCTCCTGACCAGTCTCAAGCCCGAGCCTGATGCCGTGTTCGCCGAAGGTGTCCGCGATCGTGCGAATCCGCTCGAGCAGGATGGCGTATCCGCAATCCTCGATCCGGTGCGGAATGAAGCCGGCATGCATGGTGACCAGGTCGATCCCCATCGAGGCGGCCAGAGGGGCCGCCGCGATGGCTCGCTCGAGATTCGCCTTCCAGGTCGCGTCAGGGCGGACGCCGCCGGTTTCCCGAATTGACTCCAGGGTCGAATAATTCTCCCCGAGAGAGGCGAACATGCCGCTCAGGATCGTGACGCCGGCGTCCTTCAGTCGCGCGCCGACGTCGGCGAAGCCTTCTGGATCGTCGAGCATCGGGCACAGCGCCAACTGGACGCGCTCCAGTCCGACCTCCTGCACCTTGCGGACCAGATCCTCCGCCGAGGATGGCTGCAGGCTCCAGCTGCACACGCCAAGACGATCGATCGGAATGTTGGGAGTCATCTCGTCTCTCCTGGCCCCGAAACCGATACTTTACCCGACTCCGCTGGGTCTTTGCCGCCCCGCCCCGTGGCGGCCCGCTCTCCGCCGGCGTACCATGGCGTCAGGAATCCGGAACGTTCGGCGGCATCATGACCACAGCTCCCATGGATCAATCCAGGCTCGACGACACCGACGCGGTCGCCCCTGCGGGGATGCTCCCGGCGCGGAAGCCCCTCGGCCGGCGCCTGGAGTCGTGGCTCAGCCGACTGTCCACCCGCAACAACTTCTGGCACCGGGTCTGCTCCTTGATCTGGCTCCCCTTCGCGTTTCGAAGCGGGATCAGCCTGCGTCGCATCGACGCCAAGCGGTTCTCCGCGGTACTTCCCTACCGACGCTTCAACCGCAACCTGTACAACGCGATGGCCGGGGCGGCCCTCCTGGGCAACTCGGAGGTCGCCGCCGGAATGTACCTCTTCGCGGAATGCGGTAGCGACTACGAGGTCGTCTGCAAGAACATGCAGTACAAGTTCCTCCGCCCCTGCTACGGCCCCGCGGTCTACCAGGTGATCAACGCGGAGGACGTCCAGACGATGATCGCCTCGGGCGGTGAATTCAACGTAGACCTCGAGCTCGAGATCACCCAGCAGCACAATCGTCGCGGCAAGCAACGAGAGCTCCGGGTCGGCCGCTGCTCGATCACGTTCCACTGCACCCCGAAGGAGCTTGCGGCTCAACTTCGGCACCGTCGTCGTGAACGACAGGAGCAGCGGTCGACGTCCGCATGAGCCTTCCGGCCTCCTCCCATTGGGCCCCAGCACGGACCATGACGGGCCACATCGGCCAGACCGTCGGCTGGGGACTCTACGCCGCTTCGAGCTGGACCTGGTGCATCGGCATGTTCCTGCCGATCATTCTGCTCGATCGATTCGGCGTCTGGGGATTCTGGGCGTTCGCCATTCCGAACGTCCTGGGCTGCGCCGCCTTCGGATACGTGTTCAAACCGGAATCCAGCCGTCGTTTCGCCCGCCAGCACCTCGATGCGATCCGCTGGTTCGGGCTCGCGACGATCGCCTTCCAGGTGTTCTTTCTCGGCTGGTCGGCAGGGATGTTCCTCTTCACGCCGGAGATCGTTCCCAACGCCGACCCCGCGACCCAGGCGGCCATCGAGCAGACGCGGGCATGGCCGATCGTGGCCACCATCCTGACCTGGACGGCGGCCGCGCTGGCGATCGCGAGGTTCGGCGATCGAGTCTGGCTGGGATTCGCCTGGTTGACCGCGATCGCCAGCGGCACCCTCTTCGCGATCGGCCTCTCCCGCGTCGGCGGCTTTCCGATGCCTCCGCAACCGGAGACGGGGCCGAGCGTCCTGGGCGCGGTGCCGCTGCTCGTCCTGGGTTTCCTCGCCTGCCCGGCGCTCGACGCGACGTTTCATCGGGCACGTCAGCAATCTCCGAGTCGGCACAGCTTCGCGATCTTCGGCGCGGTGTTCCTCCTGATGCTCCTGTTCGCCGCATCCACCTTCGAGGCCGAGTCCATGGGCCGGGTCGCCTCGATCGTTCTTCCTCTCGCGGTGGCCCAGTGGACCCTGCAGATCGTCTTCACGATCGGCGCACACCTCAGGGAAGTGCTCGAACTTCCGAGCCGGCGTATCGGCTCGGGCGTGCTCGTCCTGCTCGCGGTCCTCGTCGGGGGGATCGCGGGCCTGCCGTGGCTTGCCGGCGAAGCGATGTATCTGTGCTTCCTCGGCCTGTACGGCGTGGTGTTCCCCATGTACGTCGTCGCGGCGGCCACCGCCGGCCTCCGTGGCCTTCGCCGAGGCGCAGGATGGGTTCTGCTCGCCATCTCGATCATGCTGGCCCCGCTCGCCTGGCTTGGCTTCGTCGAGAATCAGGTGCTCCTGCTCCTTCCGGTCGCCGCGGTGGTCGCGATCGCGGGCTGGGGGGTTGGAAGACGATTTTCGGGCACGCAGGCAGATGGTCTGAAGCCCGCCGCTCCCCGAGAAGACCAAAGATCCCACTCGATTCCGGAAGCGGTTGGAGACTAGACTGACCCACGGTTCTTTCGTCCGCCCCAAAAGGAGATCTACCCATGCCCGGAGTCAAAGCTGTCTTGTTTCTCGCCGCGAGCGTCTTGATGACGGTGAGCTGTGGAGCATCGGAAAGCAGCGATTCGGGAACGGAAGTGAGCACGGCCGCCCTCCAGACGACGACCTACCGCGTGGGTGGAATGCACTGCGGTGGCTGCGCGGCTGCGATCGCGACCAAGGTGGGTCAGGTCGATGGCGTTGCGAGCTGCAACGTCGACCTCGAGAGTGGCACCGCGGTAGTCGAAGCGGCTCCGGACAGCGAACAACGCATCCAGGACGCGATCGTGCTCTTGGGATACACCGTCAATCCGGTGGCCGATCCGGTGGTCAATCCAGCCGACGATCAGATCGAAGCCCCGACCATGAACGCCGACGCGGCGACCACGTCGGGCTGATCACCCCGAGGGTTCGAGAACCTGCTCCACTGCGGCCTCGAGGCGAGAGACGACCTCGGACAGCGAGGCATCGACGCGGGCGCCAGCGGCATGGACATGCCCACCCCCACCGAATCGAGCGGCAAGCTCGTTGACGTCGACCACCAGGTGATCGCCCTCCGCGGGCTTCGATCGGAAGCTGAGCTTCGTGACGCCCGATTCGGTCTCGGTGAGAAGAACGGAAGCGCGGAGCGATCCGATGTCGAGTGGTTGGTTCACGATCCCGGCGAGTTCCTCCAGGTTCGCCCCCGTCGCCGCGAAATCCTCGAGGGTCAGGGTCATCATCCCGACGAAGCCGTTGGCGATGAATCGAATCGAGCCGAGAGCGCGGGCGAGCATCGCGAGCCTCGCGGGGGTCGCGTTCTGCTCGGTCAGGGAATAGATCTCGTCCTTGCGGGCACCCGCATCCATCAACGTCGCGGCGACTCGATAGACCTCCGGTCCGGCGGAGGAGAATCGGAACCAGCCGGTGTCGGTCGCGAGGCCGAGGAACAGGGCATCCGCGATGTCGTCGCACGCAATGTCCACCGACATCGCGTCGAGGACCTTGAGCAGAACCTGGGTGGCCGACGCGGCTGAGGTCTCCACGAGACGAGCCTCGGCGACCGAACCACCGCGTGCGTGATGATCGATTCCCAGGATCGGAACGTCCTGGGCCCTCAACCAGGAACCGAGCTGGTCGAGTTGGACCCATGCACCGGTGTCGAGAACCACGACCAGATCCTGGTCGTCTCCGGGAAGTCCCTCCTGTTCCAGTCGTTCGACCCGGTCGTCGTCTCCGACCACGCGAAGAAGATTCGGATCGATGGGCCCTGAGAGAAGAATCCTGCTCGAAATCCCCTTCTGGCGAAGTCCCCGCTGCATTCCAAGACAGGATCCCAACGCATCTCCGTCGGGCTTCTGGTGCGTGAGGATCAGTACCGAGGAGGCACCGAGCAGGGTCGTCGCCAGCTCCTCCGGCGTCGACGTGGAGCGGTACTCGAACCCCGGTTCGTCCCAGGGGTGGCCGTCATGCGTGTCGGAACTCACAGGGCTGACTCCTCGCAATCGTTGTGAAGGGAAATCTCCTGACGGATCCTCAGAAGGTCGCGATCGATCTGAGCCAGGAACTGGTCGAGATCGTCGTACGCCTCCTGTCCGCGATACCTCCTCTGGAGGCCCACTTCGAGAATCCAACCATACTCGTCGACCGGTGCGTCGTGGTCGAGCAGATGCACCTCGGCGACTCGCGGGGTCTCGACGAAGGTGGGCTTGGAACCGATGCTGATCGCGGCCAGGCGGCGGATGCCGTCCGGAAGGACCGCGACCCCGCCGTAGACCCCGTCCGCGGGCAGTATGGCCCCCTTCAGATCCAGGTTCGCAGTGGGAATGCCGATCGTTCTTCCCCGCTGATCGCCCGAGACGACCGTTCCCACGAGGGTGTGGACGCGACCGAGGAGACGAGCCGCGTCCTCGACCCGCCCCATTCCCAGAAGTCGCCGCACCACCGTGCTCCGCACCGGGACCTCGAGCCCGTCGGCGAGCACGACGTGACGCTCGGGGACCACTTCGCACACGCCCTTCGAAGGCTTCAGGAAGTCGCGCAGGGTCTCGATGGAACCGGACCGCCCACGCCCGAACCGAAAATCGGGACCGACCGCGATGACCTGGGGCTTCTTCCCCAGTCGATCCACCAGAAGGTCGAGGAACGCCTCGGGTTCGAGCTCGAGCAGGGCGCGATCGGTCTGCAGCTCCACGATCCGATCGGCGCCGGCGTCTGATAGTCGGCGTGCCCGCTCCGATGAAACGGTGATTCGACCAGTTCTCGGATGTCCCAGGACCTCGGCCGGTGTCGGATCGAACGTCACGACCGCGGTCTCTCCCGCAGCGCCAGTCCGAAGGCGAAGGATCTCGAGCAACGCCGCGTGTCCGAGATGCACTCCGTCGAAATTGCCGATCGTGATTCCGAGCATGGGGTGTGGAGGAACGGTCTTGAGTGGCGGTCGAGATCGAAGTTGCGAACTCGGAGGTTCGGAGGAATTCTGACTGGTCTGCATCATCCTATTGGCCGATGCCTTGAGGAGAGCCCCTGAGGCAGGGTACTCTTTTCTGGAACGCCCGAAATCGTCCGGCGTGCTTTGCGAGGAACGCCACTGATGGGAACCGCCGCCACCGATCAACCGTCGCATCCTTCCGGCCATGCGGAACCCGAGAAGCTGCTGGATGAACTTGTCGACGGATTC
>PKCT01000232.1 GCA_002862325.1 Phycisphaerae bacterium | reverse complement strand
GCGCAGCTCCAGGACCCGGCGCAATACGGCGTTGACCAGACCCGCGGCACCCTGATGCACATGTTCGCGCACTCGGGTCACCGATTCGTTGATCGCGGCATGATCCGGGACGCCATCGAGGAGGAAGATCTCTGCGCCGCCCGTGAGCAACGCCGCTCGCACGGATCCCTGGAGGCGACGCCAGTCCCTGTCGAGTTGCGAGGCGACGATCGCTTGGAGGGTGTTCCATCGCATCAGCACCGCTTGCTCGATCGCGCGAGCGAAGCTGGCGTCGCGCTGCGAGAGCCCGATCGTGTTGACCGTGCCGATGGGCAGGTCCGGGTAGTGCTTCGATATTCCGGCGATGCGAGCGTGGACGCGATCCCTCGCGTCGCCCTCGCGCGGGTTCGGTCGTGGATCCTGTTCTCCGGTCGTCGACGATAAACCACGAGGACCGCTCTTGCGCGGTCCTCGTGGTCTCCGACCTGGTTGTTCTGAAGGGCGGCGGTTCATTCGTTCATGAGACGCAGTGCTGTGCTGCGGACTGCTTCAATGCGGCGACCTTGTCGGTTCGCTCCCATGTGAAGGTGTTGTCGCCACCCTCGCCGGGGGCTCGTCCGAAGTGTCCGTGGGCGGCGGTGACCTCGTAGATCGGACGCAGCAGGTCGAGCTCCCGGATGATTCCGGCGGGCGTGAGGGAGAAGTGTTCCCGGACGAGTTCCTCGATCCGTTCCTCCTCGATGGTGTTCGTGCCGTTGGTGTCCACGAGCACCGACGTGGGCTCGGCGACGCCGATCGCGTAGCTCAGCTGGACCTCGCATTCGTCCGCGAGATCGGCGGCGACGATGTTCTTCGCGATGTAGCGGGCCATGTACGCCGCGGATCGATCCACCTTCGACGGATCCTTGCCACTGAAGGCGCCGCCTCCATGTCGGCCGCGACCGCCGTAGGTGTCGACGATGATCTTGCGTCCGGTCAGGCCGCAGTCGCCGTGGGGGCCGCCGAGTTCGAACTTGCCCGTCGGATTGACGTGCACCACGATCTCCTCGTTCCACCACTCTCCCAGGACGGGCTTGATGATCTCCTCGATCACCGCGGTCTTCAGCTTGGCCTGGGCTTTCTCCCCGTTCCACTCGGGACCGTGCTGAGTCGACAGGACGACCGTTTTCACGGCGACCGGGTTGCGTTCGTCGTACTCGACGGTCACCTGGCTCTTGGCGTCCGGTCGAAGGCCGGTGATGGTTCCGTTCCGACGCACTTCGGCCTGCTTGGCGACCAGACGGTGGGAGAGATCGATGGGGAGCGGCATGAAGGAATCGGTCTCGCGGCACGCGAATCCGAACATGAGTCCCTGATCGCCCGCTCCCTGTTCGTCGGTACTGCCGCCATGCTTCACACGATCGACGCCCTGATTGATGTCCGGGCTCTGCTGATCGAGCGACACCAGGACGGCGCAGCTCTTGCCATCCAGTCCCTTCTCGGGTCCGTCGTATCCGATCTCGAGCGCAGTCTTGCGGACGATGTCCGCGATCTCGACGTACGTATCGCAGCTCACTTCTCCCGCGACCACCGCCATGCCCGTGGTCACCATCGTCTCGCAGGCGACCCGGCAGTTCGGATCATTCCGGATCATTTCATCTAGGATTGCATCCGAGATTTGATCGGCCAGCTTGTCTGGGTGGCCCATGGAAACGGATTCGGAAGTGAAGAAATGCTGCCTGGTGGTC
Source organism: Phycisphaerae bacterium (assembly GCA_002862325.1). GTDB lineage: Bacteria > Planctomycetota > Phycisphaerae > Phycisphaerales > SM1A02. The sequence goes on along the minus strand of PKCT01000232.1, from coordinate 4,846 downwards.
ATGGCTCGTCCTGCCGCGTGGAGAGTGTCTGAAGATTCATCCGTTCAGCGGATGAATGGATTATTGGAAGTGTACCCGTTTCCGGCTCTCTTTGCCATCTCCCGGACGTCGTGTGGGGCCAGTCCGAAAAACAACGAAGGGTCCTGGCAAGAACGTACAACCCCTACAGGCCCACGAGCGAAGAATATGCGGTCTTGAGATCATCTTTCGCGACTCCGATCCGGCGAGCCGCGGGCTATGTTTCTCGAGGGAGCCCAGCAACGATCCCTTCTCGAGCCCATCCGCATGCGATCAGATCTGCGACATCTCGCGGCCGCGACGGCAGCTTCCATGACGTTCTGCGTCGCAGGAACGCTTGCCGCCGATTCCGATCGAACGCCGGTCGAGAATCGCCTGATGGTGCGTCTGGCTGCGGACACCCTGGTCCGGGTCGATGTGGAGGGTGGTTTCTGGATTCTCCCCGATCCCACCGTACGGCGTTGGTCGTTCGCGGACGTGGTCGGTGCGAAACGGGTGCGTGACGGGCTTCGAAGAGCCGGAGTCGAGGACATGCGGCAGCGGTTCCAGGTTAGACCCGCCAAAACGAGGTTGGCGGCCGACTTCGGACTCGACCGCTGGGTGTCGATCGACTGCGTCGACGCCGCCGCCGCGGCGGAGGCGTTGAGCGATCTTTCGTTGGTTCGAGAGGTCGGACAGGTCTTTGAGGTCGTCGAGCCCGACGGCGTCGGGGGCGTCGCGGCATCCCCGCCCGACGATCCCGGATTCAGCTTCCAGTACGGACTTCGAAACTTCGGGCAGGCGATCGGCGGAGTCGCGGGACAGGTGGGAAGCGATGTGGGCGTTCTGCCGGCCTGGGACTGGTCGATCGGTTCGCCGGACATCACGATCGCCGTCCTGGACTCGGGCTTCGACCAGCACGAGGAGTTCTCGTCGCGTCTGCTGCCCGGCCGAAACGTTCCGGACCAGACGACCGACGTCGCGGACGAATGCAGCAGCCATGGGACGCACGTCGCGGGAATCCTGGCGGCCGAGGGCGGCAACGGCGTCGGGATCGCGGGTGTCACCTGGCGGACCCGCATTCTGCCCGTGGTCGTCACCGACGGATGTTCGGGATTCGAATCGTGGGTGGCCGAAGGGATCGTCTGGGCGGTCGATCAGGGGGCCGACGTCATCAACATGAGCCTTCAATACTCGGCCGGAGGCACGCCGCTCGCAGACGCGGTCGCCTACGCGCACGCGGCCGGTGTCGTGCAGGTCGCATCCACGGGCAACACCGGCGGTCTCGACGATGTCCAGGCACCGGCCCGCTTTCCCGAGACGATCGCGGTCGCGGCGACCGATCATCGGGACCTGCCCTGGTCGGCTTCGAGCGGCGGGCCCGAGGTCGACCTCGCTGCGCCGGGCTACCTGGTCTACGCATGTCTTGGCGAGTCGAACTACGGATATCGCTCCGGCACCAGCATGGCCGCACCGTTCGTGAGTGGTGCCGCCGCGATTCTCAAGTCGCTGCGGCCGGAGCTTGGCGTCGAGGAGATTCGGACCGCGCTTCTGGAGAACGCCCAGGACGTCGCGGCGGTCGGATTTGACGTCCGGACCGGGGTCGGACGGCTCGACATCTCGGCCGCGGTGGCCTCGATCGATCCGCCCGCACCCGCGCTTGGCGACATCGATCGCGACGGCCGCGTCGACGGCCGCGACTTCGGAGAGATCCTGGTCGGATGGGGGCCGTGTCCGGACGATTGCGAAGTGGTCTGTCCGGCGGACCTCAACGGCGATTGTCGCGTAGACGGCATCGATCTCGGTCTGATCCTCCAGGGATGGACCGGCTGACGCGGGGACCGGAAGGTCGACCTACGATCCGGACATGCAAGACACCCACCAGGATGCCGTCCTCAGGACGCTCGTCGGCCATAGATCGATACGTCGCTTCACGGGTGAGACCGTGCCGGAGTCCGATGTGCTTCGGGCGATCGAAGCCGGCCAGTGCGCCGCGACCAGCTCCAACATCCAGGCGTACTGCGCCATCCGGGTATCCGACGCGGAACGACGCCGGCGTCTGGTGACCCTCACCGGCGGTCAGCAGAAGGTCGCCGATGCGCCCCTGTTCATGGTGGTCTGCGGCGACACCCGCCGGCACCGACTGCTGGCCGAGCGTGCCGGCCACGTGTACGAGTCCAACCTCGAGACCTTCATGCTCGCGACGATCGACGCGACGCTGTTCGCCCAGAACATGGTCGTGGCGTTCGAGTCCATGGGGTACGGAACGTGTTACATCGGCGGACTACGAAACGACCTCGATGGTGTGCACGAGGTGCTCTCGACCCCTCATGGCGTCTGGCCGATCTTCGGTCTCTGCATCGGTCGGCCCGATCACGAGCCGCAACGTCGGCCGAGACTCGGCGCCGAGTCGGTGTTCTTCGACGAGCACTATCCGGACGACGAATCCATGTTGAGGTTCGTCGACGACTACGACGACCGGTTGGCTGTGTGGTACGCCGCCAACGGAATCGATACACCGAACTGGTCGTCCAGAATCGTCGAGCACTTCGACGAGTGCCGTCGAACCGGCAACGCGGGCTGGTATGGCGACGCGGGAGCCAGTTTCGCCTGACGCGTCATCCTGGAGTCGGTCGGTGGGCTACTATGGATGGTCGCGCGGCCGCGTCCAGGGAGAATCCTTCTCATGCTCATTCCCGTCGTCATTTCTCGACTTCTCATACGCGAGATGTCCGGGACGCAACTGATCACGCTGCAGGAGGCAGACGGCCCGCGGATGTTTCCGATCGCGATCGGACTCCCGGAGGCCTTCGCGATCGAGCGTCGCCTCCATGGTGCCGAATCCCCGCGACCGCAGACCCACGATCTCCTCGACGCCGCCATCCAGGTTCTCGGTGCCCGGCTGGAGCGGATCGAGATCCACGATCTCGTCGATGGAACCTTCTTCGCCCGACTGGTCATCGACCAGGCCGGGGAACGGGTGGTGCTCGATGCCCGGCCTTCGGATGCGATCGCCCTCGGCGTCGCATCGAACACGCCGATCCTGGTGGACGAACGCGTTCTCGACGAAGCCTCCGAGCTTCCCGACGAACTCGAGGAGGACGAGGATCTCGGTGGTTCCGACGACACCGACGATGACGACTCGGGGTTCGCATGAGCGATCGAGAGGAATCGAATCCTTCGACGGACGAGACTAGGCACGTTGCGCCGATCGGTGAAGGGGGCGGGCTCGGAGACCCGATGCCGCAACGCCGCATGCTGGACAGCCCGATCCTTGCCGGACGCATCAAGCTCCGCGACCAGGATTTCATCGTCGACGAGCTTCCGCTCTACGAGCCGAGCGGCGAGGGCGAGCACCTGTACCTTCGGGTCCAGAAGACGGGCTTGACCCACACCGAGCTCATCGAGGTTCTCAAGCGGCACTTCTCCGTGGCCGAGGAGGCCATCGGCGCAGCCGGCATGAAGGACCGTGTCGCGATGACGAGCCAGACGGTTTCGATCCACCTGCCGGGGAAGGGAGGGGATCCGGCCAAGGCCGCGGGAGCGATCGAGCACAATCGAATCAATGTGGTCTGGGCGGACTGGCATGTAAACAAATTGCGTCGAGGGCATCTGGCCGGGAACCGATTCTCCATTCGAATCCGAGATCTCGATCCACTCCAGGCGCCCGTCGTCTGGTCCGCCATCCGTGAACTCGAACATCGAGGCGTTCCAAACCACTACGGAACGCAACGATTCGGCTACCGCCGGAACACCCATCGTCTCGGCAGTCTCCTGGTCCAGGATAAGCACGAGGATCTCTGTCGCGAGATCCTCGGTACCAAGGGAAGCTGGTATCCCACGCACCAGCGTTCCTACCGGGAGGCCTTCGACCGCGGCGATCTCAAGGTCGCGGCTCGGGGATGGGGACGTCGCGACATCGCGGAACGGAAGATCGCGAACGCCCTGGCGCGGGGCGAGTCGGCCAAGGACGCGATTCGAACCGTCTCGCGTCACATGCGATCCTTCTGGGTCAGTGCGTTGCAGTCGTCGATTTTCAACGATCTTCTGGAACAGCGTTTGGAGGCGGGGACCATCGATGCGGTGGAACCCGGAGATGTGCTCTTCAGGCACGAAACGCGCAAATCGTTCTTGGTCGACGCGCCGTCACCCGAACTCGACGCGGAGGTCGGCGACTTCGTCGTCTCGCCCGCGGGCCCGATCATCGGACCGGGGATGCCGCAAGCCTCGGGAGAGGTGCTGATTCGGGAGCGGGAGGCGTTCCAAGCCGTTGGTATGCAAGAGGATGCCCTCGATGGACTCGAGTTCGATTTCAAGGGCACGCGGCGCCCGTATCGAATCAGGCTGGAAAACGCCGAGCTCGATTCTGGCTTCGACGAGCACGGCCCCTACATCCGGGTCGCCTTCGATCTTCCCCGCGGTTCCTACGCGACCGTGGTGCTTCGCGAGATCATCGGTGACGACGGGGTCGAGGCGCATCGACGGGATCGTCGCGATCGCAATGCCTTCGGAGAGTCGACCGAAGAGTCGACCTAAGTACTGGCGTCGTTGTTGGATCCCGTTAAACTTGCATCGCCTCCTCTGGAGACCACGGTGCGATACTCAAACCACGCTAGTGAAGAAAAGACCAGCGGCCTTCGAGGCATCCGGAATCGTTGCAGCGCCTGTCTCGTCCTGGCGTGTCTGTCACTCGTCGGAGCGTTCACCGTCAACCTGGATGCGGCGGCCCTGCAGGAAGACGCGCGGGGAGAGATCGAAAAGCCTCTCCCACTCGATGAGAAGAAGACGGTGGCGGAAATCGATCAGGAGTTGGTCGTGTGCTATCCCGACGCCCCGCCGGTGGCGGGGG
>PKCT01000310.1 GCA_002862325.1 Phycisphaerae bacterium | reverse complement strand
ACGGAGTCGCGGTTGCTTTCCTTTCCTCCGGTTACTGAGATGTTTCAGTTCACCGGGTTCGCCTCCGTGCCCTATGCATTCAGACACGGATGACCCTTACGGGCCGGGTTTCCCCATTCGGAAATCCTAGGATCAAAGCTCGGTTACCAGCTCCCCTAGGCTTATCGCAGGTTCCAACGTCCTTCATCGCCTCTCGACGCCAAGACATCCACCATGTGCCCTTGGTAGCTTGACCGCGCCGACCTCGACTCGACCCCTGACGGGAACGAGGCTTGATCGACCCCTCTTCCACCGCCGCCCACCGCATAACACGGCGATCCGACGATCTGGAGGGAGCCACCCCAAGACGAAAGAAGAATGGGTGGCCCGGCAAGCACCTGGCTTGCTCAAGATCTCTCGGCCTCGGCGTTCAGTGGTCACATGCGTGGGGACTAAACCACGCGTGCTGCCCGGTGCCCTGGGAGGGGCGATGGGCCTGAACGCCGCGACATCTAACACGATTTGTCAAAGAGCAACGAAGACCGGCGGGTGCCGGGTGCCCTCCCGAAGATTGACCTTCGCTCGGGCGAGATCGGACAGGATAGTGAAACCACCACCGGTGTCAACCGCCTGCCCGATCAATGCCCCAAATCCAATGGCTTTTTTGCACCGCCAAGGCGGCGAAAACCGCGTTTACCGACCGCAAACGAGGGTCTTCGCGGTGCCGCATTGGATACGCGTCCAATAATGCGATCTGGGTTTCCATTGGAGGTGGCAGGACCTCTCGACACGACCAGCGAGGCCGGTCGAAGCCAGTAGAAGCCGGCATCGCAAATTCGTGAAGTCTTTCAGAACGACATCCCATCGAAACCGATCGCCACACGCCTGCGTTCCGGATCCGTAGACGAGCGTCACGAGGAGGAGGCGGCGGAATCGGCGTCGTACTTGAGCCGGCTGCGGGATGGTTGCCGCAGCTCTTCACTCGGAACAAGCAGTTCCACCGTCCTTCCATCGAGTCGTCGACAGACCACCCGAGCATTGTCCTCGCGATCCAACGCCCCGTCCATGGCCGCGGGATCGTCCACGACGTCGACGAGATACCAACCACTCGAGAAGTCGACCTTCTGCCCGTCGATCGTCTCGGTACCACCGATCGGTTCGCCTGGCTGAATGGTGAACGTCTCGCTCACCCGCTTGCCGTTCACGTATCGATACATCTCGACCCGCGCCTGCCCGAGTCCGAGCGACCCGGTGTTGTCGGTCGCGCGAACGACGAAGAACTCGACGGGCGGGTAGATGGTCACCGGTGCGGACCACTCGCTGGTTTCGGATGTGATCGTGAAGACGTCGGCGAGTTTGGCCTGCTCCTTGAGGAGCAGACTTCCTCGTCCGAAGAAGGGATTGAAGAAGTCGATCCGCACGCGATATCGATAGGTCTTCCCCTGCTCCACCCTGAGGTCGTGACACCAGACCATCGCCTCGTCGGAAGCCTGGAGGTCCATGACCTCGATCTCCGGTCCACTGTCCGTCATGTCGCTGAGGTTCGCTTCGGGGTCGACCTCGGCCAGATCCTTCTGAAGGTCCTCAAGCTGCTTCTCGAGCTGCCTGAGCCTCCCCGTCAGCTTCACGCGACGCTTCTTATCCGCTTCGCCGACGGCACTGGATCCGCCCGACTTGCGACCGGCGCCGCCGGCTCCCATGCCGCTGCCGCTGCCGCCGAAACCGCCGCCACCGGTGTCACGGTCGCGCCCCCGACCACTCGAACCAGAGCCGGAGCCGGAGCCGGCGTTTGCCTCCTCCTCCTCGAGCGGACCACCGAGTTCGTTCAGCGTGCCCGTGATGCGGCGAATCTCCTGATTCTTGACCTTGATTCGTCGGTTCAGTTCGTTGACGCGTCGCTGCCGTTCGTCCTCCTCTTCGTCGAGCCCCTCCTCGACCGCATCCTCGTAGGTGGTCGCGGCCATGGTGGGGTCACTGTCGGAGTCGTTCACGGTCGCGAAGAAGTCCGGTTGCAGAATCTCCATCTGCTTCACCTTGTCGTCGAGGTTGAACCACACGTCGAATCGGAAGTCGGCGTCGAGTTCGTTCGCGGCGGTCTGGTCGGCGACGAGCTGACGCAGGGAGAATGCGCCGGGAAACGCTTCGACCCTTTCGATCGGTCCCCAGGTACCGCTTCGCTCGTCCATCGTCTGACGCTCGAAGACGACGTCGATCACGTACGGACGCTCGTTGTACCAGTTGGACGGGATCTGATTCCGCGGGGGATCGGAACGCTTCGAGGTCTCCGCGAGTTCACGTCGGACCCCGCGGAGGTTGATCGTGGCGACGGGCGTCGTCCAGACGACATCCGCGTCCGATCCGGCCAGGATGACGTCGCTCGACTCCTTCAGCTCGTTCAGCTCGGGAACCCGGTTGAACTCCTGCGAGTCCAGCGTGTTGATGTTCTGCATCACGGTCGCTCCCATGACGGGAGCTGCGAACTCGGGTTCGTGGTACCAGACATCGACGGATCCGATCTCCTCCGGCAGGAGACTCGACGCGAGCTTCGCCGCGATCCGAGGCGGAACCTCGTCGGGGCCGAGTCGGCGATCAAGCGCCGCGGCGAAGCCTTGGCCCCCATCGACGACGATCGCCTCGAACTGCGAAGTGTCGGCCGACGAATTCGGGCCAAGCTTGCGGCCCAACTCCTGCGAACGCTCGACCATCACATCGCCGAGTTCGGCGGGACTGTACGAACGACCGGAGACCTCGGCCGAGATCGGATCGAGATCGAGGACGATCAATGCGAAGACCGCCATGAGCAGAATCACTACCAGTCCGAGCACCAACTTCTCGATGTGCTGCTCCCAGATGGGCATGCCCTTGTTCATGATCGGATTCCTGCGAAGGTTGAGGCGGTGGATTGATGAAGGGGATGGAGGATCGCGTCAGCCGGCATCGGGGGTACTCCGAATACCGAGTGCTTCCCGAAGGTCGGGAGGCATGAGATCGGCGGTCCACTCGCGCATCCAGATCGTCTCGATCTGAAGCTCGACGGTCGAGACCGGCTCGAGGCCGTAGATGAATCCCTGCGACGCGGCTTCGAAGACGCTCGCGGGACGGACCCGCACGTTGAGGATGGTCATGAAGTTCTGTCGCGACAGGGCGTCGATCACGGTGGGGATGCCGGTGGTCGCCATCACCAGCGAGCACGTGACGCGTCGCAGGTCGTAGACGTCGTTGGACTGACGCCCGGTGATCGAGACGGTGTGATCGATTCGCGCCTCCCTCGAGGGATCGACCTGCGCCGTACCAGGATGTGCGGGAAGCGTGGCCGCGGAGGTGCTCCCGCCGCCGCTTCGCCCGCGACCACCGCCGCTCTTGTTGCGTCCCGCGCCGGCACCGGCCATGCCACCGCTCATGCCGCCGCTCATGCCGCCACTGGATCTCTGCTTCGCACCACCCGCATCGATATCCACGCCGAGATCCTCGATTGCAAGCGAGAGAACCCGCTTCACCGGCCCGGTGATGACAGACTGATCACCGTTGGCCGCGGCGAGTCCAAGGAGAATGTCCTCGGTGATCCAGAACTTCCACTGCCAGTCGAAGAGCGTCGCCAGAGGCACCAGGCTGGTCGGCGCGGGGGGTACCTGGAGAGCCGACTCATCCGCGTAGAACCGAACGATCGGTCTCCCACTCTCGCCCGACACCCACGAGCGATAGAAGTTCAATCGGGCGTCGGTGAGCTCGGACCGCATGGTCTCGACCTCGCTGTCGTCCAGTTCCGAGACATTGTCCTTCCGAGCCTTGTTCGACACGAAATACATCTGATTGCGAGCGAGCTGCTGCCCCACTTCGGCCTGGCTCGGAGGCGAACCCGCCCCCACCTTGTCGAGGAGCTTCGCGTATGCGGCAACGAGGGCCTCGTGGAAGTCGAACGGCAGCTCCTCGTACGCCTTCTTGGACTTGGGTACGGGGAATCCGGACTTCACGAGATCATCCGCGGTCCTCGCTCGTCCCGCGGAATTCCGGTTCTTCTGAAGGCCTGCGGCGTGGACGGCGTCCGAAGCGCCCGAGATGTTCTTCACCGCCTTCTCGTACGCTTCGATCAGCTTGGGATTGGCCACCGCGGAGATCGAGACGGACTGCCCGCCGGGGACCTCGAGCGAGACGTTCGTCGACTGGTATCCATCCAGCTTGCGCAGCGAGGACGACGACGATTGAAGCTCGTCCCGCAGCGACGCGTTCATGCCGCTCGAGATGATGTACGCCGTGACCGGAGCGGCGACGATGATGACACCGCAGATCACGATGAGAATGTGGGACTTGATCCATTGAATAACGGGAGTCATGCCTGGGGTACCTCTCGGGGACGCGTGATCCGCGCCCCGGTGGATCTGGAGTCAACCGCCGCTGGCCGCGGGCGTCTCGGGAAGAATCTTGACGGTGAAGGTGACTCTTCCGACCTGGAAGACGTCGCCCTTGGAGAACAGTTGTGGCTCACCGGGAATTGGAGCGTCCACGTCGATCTTGAATTGGCTTTGGGACGAGTCGCGATCCCGATTGGACTTGGACCGGTCGAAGGTATTGCCGGTGGCGCGAGCCGAGGAGCCACCGAATCCCCCTCCGCGACTCTCGGTGGAACCGACCGTCGCACCTCCGGTCGAGCCCATGCCCATGCCGGAGTTCGGGTTGAAGACGCCGGCGGCTCCACGCTTCTTGCCTGGACCGCCTCCACCGGCGTTCATCCCGCCGGCCCCCATCGCACCGCCGCCCATCGCACCGCTCCGACCGCTTCCGGACCGACCGGATCCCGCGGACCTCTCCGAATCCTTCTTCCGCTCCCCCATAGCCGAGGCGTAGGACTTGCCCGTGCCGTCGTGGGTGACCGAGACGAGGTCGTCGGGGTTGGCGCTGAAGGAGTCCGTGACCACCACGTACGGGACGCCGGCCCGTTCACCTGCGGCCGCCAAGCCGTTGATGTACTCGCCGACCGTGTCATTGAGGAACGACCTCGTGTCGCCGTGGCTGAAGGCCACGATCATCTCAACATCGATCGTTCGATCCGTGCCATCGGACGCGTAGAAGCCCTGGAGATCCTCAAGGAGGATCATCCTTCTGTCCTTCAGGTCGACCGACCTGATCTCCCGGAGGTCGGACGACATGAGTTCCGGCTGCGGTCCCGCGGCGGCGACGGCGTTCATGACGTCGTGCACGAGATGCGGCCAGACCTCACGATCCTCGAGAAGCTGCTCGTAGTTCGCGGCCTTGAAGCCGATGCTCGCCTCGCTGGAGATCCGCGAGATCTCCTTCTTGTGCCGCTCCGCGAGCGACACCGTCCGGTCGACCTCCGCCTTGCCGGCAACGGTCGCCGCCTTCATGCTGCCCTGCGCCTGAAGTGCGGGAAGGAACAGCAGGCCGCTTGCGAACAGTGCGATCCCAGCCGCCGCCACGAACCACTTGTTCTTGCTCGACCAGGCCTGTTCTCGAAGGATCTCGGCCGGTGCGAGATTGACGTCGATCTCCGCCCCTTCCAGCCCCTGGAGGGCAAGTCCGTACGCGGTTGCCATGCTCACGCCGTGGCTCGCGAAGTCCGACGCGACCCGCCCCTCCACCTGGAGATTTCGGAATTCGTCGAAACGAGCCACGTTCAGGCCGAGCTGCTGACCCAGGAACTTTCTGAGTCCGGGGATCTTGAAGGTGCTCCCGACGCCGAGCACGGTCTCGATCCGCACACCCCGGTGCTGGTTCTCGTAGAAGCGAATGGACTTCTGCACGTCCTCGAGGAGATCCCCGAAGACGGGTCGCATCGCCTGCATGATCTGCTTGGCGTACTTGCTGGTGGCCGACTCCTGCTTCAGACGCTCCGCCTTGGCGTAGGGAAGCTTGAAGGCTTCGGCGATCGCCTCGGTGAAGTCGCTGCCCCCGATGGGGAAGGTTCGGATCCAGCAGGTGTTTCCGTTGACCACGATGAGATCGCTCGACTTCGTACCGATGTCGAGCACCACGAACGGCTGGTGGTTCTGACCCATGACCCGGTCGAAGAACACCGCGTTGAAGACGGCGACCGGTCCGAGCGTAACCTCCTTGGGCACCAGACCGTGCTCCGACCAGAGCGCGAGCTGGTGGTCGATATCGGCCTTCTTGACCGCGAAGATGCCGACTTCGACCTCGGGGGAATCCTCCGATTCGAAGAGCTTCGCATCCCACTCGACTTCGTCGATCGGAAAGGGAATCTGCTGCTGGGCTTCGAATTCGATGAGCTTCGGAATCGCCTTCTTGTCCGCCGGTGGAAGCTTCGCGAAACGAGGCAGACCGCCCGAGACGCTCATCACGACCATGTCGTTTTCGAGCGACTTCTGACTGGCGAGCTGACCGAGCGTGAGCCGGATCACCTCGTCTCGATCGATGTCTGGGGTCGAGAGGGGCTTCTTATGCTTAAACTCGGCGAAGTCGGAGACAGCCAGCACCTCACCCTGCCGTTCGAGCCGGATGGCCTTGACCGCGTACTCCCCGACTTCGATTCCCCATGCCGCTTTGCCTCGTGCCATGTCGACGCCTCTTCTGCTTCAGATTGGTCGGCGTCCAGCTCCACCGCGGGCGCCCCGCATGGCCCTCGGAC
>PKCT01000161.1 GCA_002862325.1 Phycisphaerae bacterium | reverse complement strand
TCCTGGTCGACGGCGGCGAGTCGGTCGCCCATGACCTCGACCGAGACCAGCTTCGCATCACCGTCCGCGTTGGCCTGCGAGACCACCGTCCATCCGTTTTCGGGATGGAAGCGAAGGGATCGCACGTAGTTCCTGTCCGCCACGAGGAGTTCGTCGAGACCGTCTCCGTCCACGTCGAAACGCCCCGTGTTCTCCGCACCCGCGGCGCTGACGAGCCCGAACTGCGGCATGCTGTCCTTGTCAAGGATCTCGAAGCCTCCATCCTCCTTCGCGCGGACCATCACCATGGGACGATCGTCGGTGAAGAGGAGGATGTCGTTCATGCCATCCTGGTCGGCGTCGAGATCCAGGATCGTGTCCGGACCTCGGCTGAGGCGGCCCAGGTCGACCGCCTGCGTCTCGTTCGTCGTCAGATCGACGAGATCGAGGGCGTAGTCGCGGTCGTTCTTGGCGATGATGGCGAGGGTCGGTGCTCCACCGAGTCGCACCAGGCGCATCGCGGCGGGTTCATGTCCCGCAGGCAGTTGAAGCGGTTTGGGGAAGCCGATTCCGTCCTCGGTGACGTTCGCGCGACCCACGACGCCCTCCTCCTCGCTGAGGACGAAGATCTCGGCGATGCCGTCGCCGTCCACGTCGCCCGCTTCGATCGCGTCGGGCTGCGCGAAGGTCGGTCGCGTCACCGGACTTCTGAGGCCACGTCCTTCAAGCTGCTTCCACACCGCGATCGAGTTCCGATCGCGATCGGTCGAAAGCACCTCGAGCAGACCGTCGCCATCGAGGTCGGCGACCGCGAGGTCGCGATTGCGCTGGCCCGGGTCCGTGAAGCCGTGGACTTCGAAGGAGGGCTCGCCGCCGTCGTCCTCGCGGTTCAACAGGTCGTACATCACCAAGCGCTTTGTGGGACGCTCGATGATCGCCAGGCGGTCCGGGCCGGAGTTGTCGGGGACGACCATGGCTTCGACGACGCTCGGCATCTCGAAGCGGAGCTGCGGACCGAAGGTCTTCTCGCCTTCGGAACGGCTCGCCAACCACAGCCGCACGGGTGATTCGCTGTCGGGGACGACCCCGGCCAGATCGGTCAGGCCGTCGCCGTCGAAGTCGCCCGGAAGCACCGCGATGACCTTCTCCTCGCCCGCGGTGAGTTCACGCACGGTTCCCAGCTTCCCGTTCGCGTCGATCGGCCAGATGCGGACCTGGCCGTTGACCAGTCCGACGACCTCCGGGGGACCGTCGCTCCCGAGCACGTCCGCGAGGAGGAGACCGTCGCGTGTCGGCATCAGGTTGCGGACGCGATGCCGTCGGATGCGCTCGAACTCACCGGGCGAGGTCTGTCGGAAGATCTGGACCGAATCGGGGCGTCCCGCCACGATGAGATCGCGAAGACCGTCCTCGTCTAGGTCGGCGAGTTCCACCGCACCGACCTCGATGTTCATGGGGATCTCGATTCGTTCGAACCTCCAATGCTCCGGAAGTTCGTTGACCGCCTTCGGCGCGACGAGGTCGGCTGGCGATGCGTTCGGACGTTGACGCATCACTTCGACTCGACTCTTGTGGTTGTTCGCGATCACCAGGTCGGTGAGTCCGTCTCCATCGACGTCGGCGGCGCGAAGCGCGCCCGCTCGCGGACCGACGGGCACGACTTCCAGAGGCTCGAAGCCGAAGTGGCCGGCGGTGTCCGAGTCCTGGAAAGGCGTCGCGGCTGCGGCCGCGGAGAGCATGAGCAGGGTGGAAAAGAGCGAAGCGGTCGGGACTGGGGTCATCGTGGGGGGTCCGTGGGGGCTTGGGACGGGATTGGATCGTCGGCGTCGATTGCGATCGGTGAAAGGGTATAGTACGGGCCCTGATCTGGAGGTATCTCATGATGAGATTGTTCATGTCGCTCGTGTGTGCCGGTGTCCTTGCGGGAGCCTCTGCGCCCGAAGGCTTCGACGTGATTCGACTCAAGGATGGCGGCGAGGTCCGAGGCGACATCGTCAAGCGGGACTCCCGCGCCATCTGGATCGATGTCGGCCCCACGGTCGTCCAGTTCGATCTCGAGCAGGTCGACGAGGTCGTACCCGGCGAAGGTGTCGAGAAGGCGACCACACAGTCCGGGACCCTCTTTTCGGTGGCGGTGGATCCCATCGAGTTGAGTCCCAAGGAACATGCACGACTCCTCGGCCCGGCCGTCATTAAGGTCTCGACTCCCAGCGGGCTCGGTTCTGGCGTGATCATCTCTCCCCAGGGGCATGCCATCACCAATGCGCACGTGGTCCAGCGGGAGACCGCGCTCCGAGGGACCGTGTGGTTCCCCCAGTCCGACGGGACGCTCAAGCGGACCGACATCGACGACGTCGAGCTGGTCGCGGTCAACAACCACCTCGATCTCGCCCTGGTTAAGTTGGTGCATCCCGACGGCCGGCCGTTTGATTTCGCCCCGGTCCAGGACCGGGAGAGGCTCGACATCGGCCAACCCGTCTTCGCGATCGGCAATCCACTGGGGCTGGAACGCACGCTCACGCAAGGCGTCATCTCCACCACGCAGCGGAACTTCAACGGTCTGACCTACATCCAGACCGACACGCCCATCAACCCTGGAAACAGCGGCGGACCGCTGTTCAACACCAAGGGTGAGGTGATCGGAATCACGAACATGGGAATCCTCGGAGGCGAAGCCCTGGGATTCGCGATCCCGGCCCGCTACGTCAAGGATTTCGTGCGGAACCGGGAAGCGTTTACCTACGACCGCAGCAACCCGAACAGTGGCCACATCTACCACGAGCCGCCCGCTCGAACCCAGGCGGGCGGACCCAGCGTCCTCGAAGACGAGTCCGATTCCTGAAGGAACTTCACCCTCACTCCGTTCGCATTCGACCGCTCGTCGATGCCGAACCACGACCAGTGTCACCCATCGCCCAAACCTTGGAGTCATCGATGAAACTCTCCCATCACCTCTTTGCCGGCGTCCTCGCAGGCACGCTTCTTGCGGGCGCGCACGCCGACGAGCCGCTCGAGATCGCCAACCTGGCGCCGGAAGGGACCTTCTTCGTGATCGGCGTCGACAGGCTCGACGAGATCTGTGCCCGGTTCGACAAGACCCCGCTTGCAGGCCTGCTGCGAAGCAAGCCGATCCGCGAGATCTACGAGCAGGGGGTGAAGGACGACATCGACGACATGATGGAAGAGCTCGGAAAAGAGGGACTCGTCGGCCCCGATGGCGAACTCGATCTGCCCGATTCGTTCGGCCTGGCGTTCTTCACCGATCTCGACGAGGAGACCGGGATGAACAAGGCGTTCCTCATGGGGTTCGCCGATTGGCAGAGCGTTCCCGAAGCGGCGGGACGGGTCTACGACTACATGGTCGAGCAGGTCGAGGACGCGGACGATATGCGGATGGACCGCAAGGACGTCCAGGGGCGCGAAGTCGTGGTCGTGGAGACCATCGAGGACGAGCAGGATGGCGGCGAGGACGAGGAGTTCGGTGAGTTCGACGCGATGGCGATGTTCGGCGATCCAAGCGATCTGGCCCCGGATCTCACGACGTTCTACATTGTTCGTGAACGCGGCCGTCTGATCTTCGCGAACGATCTGCTCGCGATCGACGATGCGCTCTCCGCGGTCGATGGCGACAACCGTCGACCGCTCTCCGGCGTCGAGGCCTGGAAGCAGACCTCGTCGCAGCTCGGCGATTCGGACGCCTACATGGGCATCTTCACCGATCCGCTGCAGGATCTTCTTTCGCCGTTGTTCATGGGTCCCCTCGGCATCGTCAGGCCGTTGATCGGCGAGGTCTTCGGCGACATCAAGGCGTACGGCTTCAGCGCGGCGATCCCCGAGTCCGACAACGTCTCGCTCATGACGACGATGTCCATCCTCGCCCCCGGCGACAAGGCCGGGATTCCTGGATTGATGCGGATCACCAGTCCGGTCGGCGCCGCGCCTCCCCGGATCGTGAGCGACAACGCCTTCGGATACGGCATGATGAACGTCGACTTCAAGGGTCTTATTCCGCTGGCGAACCAGATCGTCTCGGCGCTGCCGATGGGCGGCGAACAGATGGAGATGCAGCTCGACCAGTTCGGTCCAATGGCGGAAGCCGCCCTGGCTTCGATGGGGCCGGCCATGCACGTGATCAGCATGGAGACTCAGGACGCTGTGGCGGGGCCGTTCGCGAACTCGACGATCGTGATTCCAACCAGCGATCCCCAGAAGGTCCAGCCGCTTCTTGCGCTCATGGGCCCCGGCATGGATCTCGAGCCTCGCGACTTCAAGGGCGAGACGGTCTGGGCGAACGAGACCGAGGGCATGGCGATGTCGGTGGCGGGCAACTGGGTGTTCATGGGAGCGCCCAAGCAGGTCGAGCAGCTGGTTCGGTCGATGGACGATCCGGACGGTCTCGCACCGCTCGCGGAAAACCGAACCTTCGGCGCCGCGGTCAGGGCGCTTCCTGCGGGCGACGTCGTCGCCTGGGGGTACACCAACGTGATCGAGATGTTCGAGGAGGCTAAGCGGCAGGGAATGAACATGCCCGATCTCGACGAGATGGGCGGCTTCGACGAGTTCGGCCCCGGCGACGACCTTCCCTTCGAGGCGGGCTTGCCTCCCGGATTCGACGAGCTCTCCCCGAAGGATCTTGAGCCGTACGTCGGCCCGAACGTCTGGACGTTCACCACCGACGACATGGGCTGGGTGATGCGAAGTTGGATGCTCCATCCGGTCGAGGGCGGCGCCTGAGGTCTCGGCGACGGCACATCGATGAGAGATTTCCGCAGGGGGCGTTCGATCCAGGGATCGGCCGCCCCCTGTGTTTCAGGTCAAGGCGCTTCACGTCAAGGTGATTCCGCGTCGGTCACCGACGAGAGCACCGGTGGATCTGCGCGGTGGCGGATGGCATGGCGACGGGTCGACGCATCGGCGATGAGCCGATCGACGGCGGTGTCGAGACGATCGGGTTCGAGATCCCAGTGGTCGCCGTGTCCCGCGCCCTCGACGAGCTCGAAACGGCCG
Organism: Phycisphaerae bacterium; assembly: GCA_002862325.1. Lineage (GTDB taxonomy): Bacteria > Planctomycetota > Phycisphaerae > Phycisphaerales > SM1A02. The sequence goes on along the minus strand of PKCT01000161.1, from coordinate 1,686 downwards.
TCGGTCGCCTCTTCGGCGAACCGTCGCGCGTCGGAGACGGGGCTGATCGGATCTCGGTCGCCCTGGACGATGAGAAGCGGGGCGGCGAGCGTCCTCGCCGCCTTCGAGGTCGAGCGTGGTCGTCGGCCGAGCAGCGCGAGAAGGCGGATGGCGAGCCAGGTCGTGGGGCGTGCGGGAAGACCGCGAAGGCGTATTCGATTGCCGAGGGGGACCGCGAGCGTCTCGTAGGGCGCCACGGCGACGACGCCATCGACGCGGTCGCAGCAGGCGGCGGAAAGGATTCCGACCGTCGCACCGAGACTGCGGCCGACGACCACGAGGGGGACGTCTTCGGACAGGGCGAGTCGCTCGACCAGCGATACGACATCATCGACGTCGGCGTCGCCGAGTGCCGCGTTCGCGGGTGTCGCGTCGCCGTGCCCTTGCAGATCGATCATCAGGATTCGGCGGCCTCGGGTTCGCCAGGTCTTCAGGAACGGCAGCCAGGTGAGTCTCGAGCGTCCCCAACCATGGAGGAGGATGAGCACGGGTCCATCCGACGCGAGTCCTGCGACGTCCCACACCGGAAGTCTGACGCCCTTGGGGCGATCCAGAGTCCACGACTCGAAGGGAACATCCAGATCCCCCGGGTCGGCGGGCAATCCGCGGCCGAGGGCCCAGCCCGCCGATCGCCGTGGAGGTCTCATCGACTCCCAGGCGGCGGCGGAGACGAGGATCGCCAGGATGAGGGCCATTGCGACGAGCAGGAGCAGGAGCAGGCTCATGCGAGAACGCTACCCGACCGGGTCGGGGCTCGCGGCTTTATTCGTCTCTCGTGCTCGATCAGAGCGACTCGAGGAACGCGACGATCGCGGCCCGCTCCGCCGCGGACATGTTTCGGAAGGCCTCCCTTGAGGCTTCCGCTTCACCGCCGTGCCAGAGGATCGCTTCCTCGAGGGTCCTCGCGCGGCCGTCGTGGAGGAACGCCTTGCCGCCGGCCACGCCTTCGGTCAACCCGATGTTCCAGAGCGGTGCGGTTCGCCACTCGGCGCCGTCCGCATCGCCATCCTTCATGCTGTCCGCCAGTCCAGGACCGAGGTCGTGGAGGAGGAGATCGGTGAAGGGCCGGATCGTCTGGTTGCGGAGTTCGCCGTAGGGATGCATGTCGCCGGTGGTCAGTTCGGGGGTGTGGCAACTCGTGCACTTCGCGGTCGCAAAGAGCGTCTCGCCCTGACGGGCCTGTGGATCGAGGAGGTTGCGTCTGGCGCCGACTCCGAGCAGGGCCACGTACCGCGTGAGCAGGTCGAGCTCCTCTTCTTCGAGTTCCGGTACACGTGGCGTCGTCTCCTCGTCGAAGACCGGGAACATCGCGGTGGCGATGCCCATGTCGCGATTGAGCGCACGAGCGATCTGTTCACGGACGGATGCGCGATTCGCCTTCGAGGTGAATCGACCGAGGCGGACGATCGAGGGATCCTGGGGATCGGGAATGAAGTGTGCCCGGCCCGAGATGCCGTCGCCGTTCTCGTCGCACGGGTCGGCGAGCTCGAGGATGGTCGCATCGTCGATGGCCTCGAGCAGTCCGAGTCCGATCAGCGGCATCGCGTTGCGCACCGCATGATGGGCGGGGGTCGATCCGGTGAAGGACACCACAGGACGGCGAAGCTGGTAGGGGCTCCCGTCTCCGTAGGTCCCTTCGATCGTCTC
>PKCT01000059.1 GCA_002862325.1 Phycisphaerae bacterium | reverse complement strand
GACGCTCCGGATCAGACAGCCTTGGATCCGGGTCATCTTCGTCTCCGGCTATGGAGCGGAGGCGGAGATTGCGAGCTCGGAGAGCGAAAGTCTCAACACCTTCATGCTGGGCAAGCCATTCACCCTGCAGGAGCTTCAGGAAACGCTTCTGGCCGAGTAGTTTGTTCGGAGTTACCATCCGATTCGGCGGCCGGGTCGATAGAGGAGATTTTCCATGAACGAGGAAACACAATCCGGAGACGCCCAGGATCCGGTCGAGCGACTCGCGGCCGTTCGTCACGAATTCGGCGAGCATGGCGGCGTCAACATGTCGGTCGAGGCTTCGACGACCTTCACGGTTCTCGAGGCCGGAACGATGCCCGACATCTTCGAGGGTCGACTCGGCCCCGATACCGGTGGCTGCTACCTGTACGGGCGTCACTTCAATCCCACCGTCTTCGTACTCGGTCGACAGCTCGCGGCGATGGAAGGCGCCGAGGCGGGATACTGCGCCGCGAGCGGGCTCGGGGCCATCTCCGCGGCACTGCTCGGACTTCTGGATCAAGGCGACCACGTGGTTGCGAGTGACACGCTGTACGGCGGGACCTGGGCGATGCTCGCGGAGTTCCTGCCACGAAAGTGTGGAATCACGACGACCTTCGTCGACATCCAGGATCTCGACGCCGTCCGAGCCGCGACGACCCCTCGGACGCGAGTCATCTACACCGAGTCCGTGACGAATCCGACCTTGCGGGTCGCCGATCTTCCCAAGCTCGCGTCCCTTGCCCACGAGCGGGACGCGAAGTTTGTGGTCGACAATACGTTCTCACCGCTCGCGATCACGCCGATCGAGCATGGTGCTGACGTCGTGATCCATTCGCTCACCAAGTTCGTGAACGGTGCGAGCGACTTCATTGCGGGAGCGGTGGTCGGAACCGAGGAGTTCATCGGATGCCTGATGGACCTCCACACGGGGCCGCTCATGATCCTCGGGCCCACCATGGATCCGCAGGTGGCCCATGCGATCAGCCTTCGACTGCCGCACCTGCCGATTCGAATGATCGAGCATGCGCGGCGGTCGCAGTTCTTCGCCGAACGGCTCCAGGACATCGGTGCGGAGGTCGCGTATCCAGGGCTCCCCGAACATCCCGATCACGACATCTTTCGAAGGGTCGGGCGGCCCGAGTACGGTTTCGGCGGTCTCATCACCGTCGACGCCGGTACGCGTGATCGGGCGGACCAATTGATGGAGCATCTTCAGAACGTCGAGGGATTCGGATGGATGGCGGTGAGCCTGGGATACTTCGACACGCTCATGTCCTGTTCGGCCAGTTCCACCTCGAGCGAGATGACCGACGAGGCACTGGCTGCCGCGGGCATCGCGCCGGGGCTCGTTCGAATGTCGATCGGAATCACGGGAAGCGTCGAGCAACGCTGGTCCCAGCTGGAACGGTCGCTCAAGCACGTCGGAATCGTGTGAGGAGGGTCCTCGGGGTGACGCCGCGTCGCCGTGCGACCGGTGAACGCACGAATTCGGGCGAGTTCCTCGATTCTCGCAATATGACCAGTCCGGGGGCCGTTGGATGACCATTCCGGAGAACCACCATGCACGAATTCCCGTTGAACCGGCGTCGGCTTCCGTCTTTCCTGATCCTCGTCGGAATCCTGGTCATCCTTGGAGGTCCGCTCGAGGCCCACGCAGCCCAGGCCAAATGGACCTTTGGGGGCAACAACGTCAAAAAGAAGATGGCGCTCGAAGCGGCCGGGGAGAATCGACCCGAGATCGAACGTGCCCTCCGCGAAGCGCCGCGCGGAACGAGAGAGGCGATGCGGTGGCTCATCACCTGTATGCCGGCGACCGACCTCCGAACGATCTCCGCCGATTACCTGCTCGAGAATCACCGTCTCGCGTACGAGGCGATGGAGACGGCACCCTGGAGACACGTCATACCTGAGGAGGTGTTTCGTCACGGCGTCCTTCCCTACGCGGTGGTCGACGAGCGTCGGGACGACTGGCGGGCGTCCTTTCGCGAGAGATTCCTCCCCCTCGTCGCAGACGCCAGGACCTCCGGCGAGGCGGCGGTCATGCTGAACCAGAAGATCTTCAAGGATCTCGGTGTCGTCTACTCGACCAAGCGTCCGAAGGCGAACCAATCAGGCCTCGAGTCGATCGAAGCCGGGATGGCCTCGTGCACCGGGCTGAGTGTGCTGCTGATCGAGGCGTGCCGGTCGGTCGGCGTCCCCGCACGATTCGTCGGGGTACCACTTTGGGCGGACGGAAGCGGCAATCACAGCTGGGTCGAGGTCTGGGACAATGGTCGATGGAGGTACACCGGGGCGGCGGAGCCGACCGGCGATCTGCTCGACAAGGGTTGGTTCTCCGGGCGGGCGGCCGATGCCGTGGTGGACGACCCGAAGCGTGCGGTCTGGGCCGTCCGTTGGGGGCGCTTCGGGCGCTGGGACGAGGACATCGCGGCCTTTCCGATGGTCTGGTCGCCCGAGGACGACTCGGTATTCGCCGTCAACGTGACCGACCACTACACCCGCGACCGCGTCGATCTTCCCGAGGGGACCGGTCGCCTCTACGTCCGCATCGCCGACAACGAGGCGCGTCGTCGACTGTCCGTGCCGACGACGCTTCTCATCGACGGCGAGGAGCGGGGACGTGGTCTCACTCGCGGCGATGAAAACGATGCGAACGATCATCTCGAGTTCCGCGCGCCGTTCGGTTCGGAGGTGACGATCCGCTTCGAGACGCCCGAGTGGCCCCTGGAGATGACGATGCCCTTCACCCGGGACGAGCAGATGTTCGACGGCTCGGTGGCTTTCCATTTCGAACGTCGAAGGAAGGCGGCATCGTCTTTGGCCCTTGCTGATTTAGAGCGGCAGATGTCGCGGGGGGCGTCGCTCGAGGAGATCGCGGCGAGCGAACACGCGGGGGTCGGACTCTCGCGAACGGAAGCCGCCGAGGTTGCGAGCCGTCTCGTCGACGATCGCGTCGAGCGGATTCGTCGGGATCGCAGGGCCGAGCATGAGGCCCGTGTTCTGACGCTCGGCGACCTCGAGATGCCGTTCTGGTACGAGGTGCACGGCGAGCCACCCGCGGACGAGGGTCGGGCGTTGTTCATCTCGATGCACGGCGGAGGTGGGGCCCCCAAGGAGGTGAACGACCAGCAGTGGGAGAATCAGAAGCGCCTCTACGTCCCGGAGGAGGGCGTCTATCTCGTACCGAGGGCGCCGACGGACACCTGGAACCTCTGGCATCGCGGGCACATCGACGACTTCTTCTCACGGTTGATCGAGAATCTCGTGGTCTTCGAGGGCGTGGATCCCGACCGGGTCTACCTGATGGGCTACTCGGCGGGCGGCGACGGGGTGTACCAGCTCGCCCCGAGGATGGCCGATCGATTCGCGGCCGCGTCGATGATGGCGGGTCACCCCAACGAGACGAGGCCCGACGGTCTCTACAACCTGCCGTTCACCCTGCATATGGGTGGAGAGGACACCGCGTACCGGAGAAACGAGATCGCCCGTGATTGGAAGGCGAACCTCGCCGAGCTCGCGGCACGGGACGGTGGCTATCCGCACGAGGTCGTCGTGCACGAGGGCAAGGGGCATTGGATGGATCGCGAGGATGCGGTGGCCGTCCCCTGGATGGCCAGGCACGCTCGTGACCTGCGCCCGGAACGGATCGTCTGGCTGCAGGACGACGTGACGCACGATCGCTTCTACTGGCTGGCGGTCGACGACCCGAAGGGACGTGAACGCGTCGTCGTCGAGCGGGATGGCAACACGGTGACCATCGTCGAGGGCGGAGAACGCGGGCTTCGCATCCGCGTCGACGACGACATGTTCGACCTGGACCGCGCGATCCTGGTCAGGCGGGGTGAAGACGTCGTGCTCCGGGCAAGGGTGCTGCGGAGCATCGGGACCATCGCGACGACGCTGTCCGAGCGTGGGGACCCACGCGGCATATTCATGGGCGAGATCGTCGTTCCCGGGAGCGACGCCGACGGGAGCACTCCATGAGTCGAGGTCGGATCGTGGTCGTTGGGGGCGGCGGAACGATCGGAAGCACGGTCGTTCGCGAATTCTCGGAGGACCATGACGTCCTGTCGATCGGTCGGAGCACCGACCCCCGGATCGATCTTGGCGATCTCGCCAGCATCGAGACGCTCGTGAAGAGGCTCGAGTCCGGACCGAGGTTCGATGCGATCGTGGTCTGCGCGGGGGGTGGTCTGCTCGGTGGCGTCGACGATCTCGATTTGGACGAGGCGCTCGAGCGTCTTCGACCGAAGCTGATCGGTCAGATCGCCATCGCCCAGGCGGGACCACGATTCCTGAGGAATGATGGGGCGGTCGTCCTGACCGGCGGCATCCTTGAACGCCGGCCTCAGCCGGGTATGAGTCACCTCTCGATGATCAACGCCTCGCTTCGCGCGTTCGCCATCTCGTCCGCCACCGAGGGGCGTTCGGTAAGGACCTGCGTCGTGTCTCCGGGCCTCGTGTCCGAGTCGCCCGAGGCGGTGCTCGACCTCTTCCACGGCATGTCGATGGTGTCGGCCGCGGACCTTGCTCGGGTCTATCGTCGCCTCGTCGAGTCCGGTCGCGACGGTGAGGTCGTGGGGCTGCCCGAGGCTTGACGGCCCGTGGTTCAGCCGGCGTCGCTCGTCGAGACTGGATGCCGGACCAGGACCGGACGGAGCACGACGATCGCGACCACGGTCACGGCGGTGTAGAACACCGGCACCCAGTCCTCGATCGTTGCGCTCACGAGGAGCCATCCGCCAAGGCCGAGCGAGATCAGTGGTGGAATCGGATAGAGGGGGATGCGGAACGGGCGGGGGAGATCGGGTCGCCGCCATCGCATGACGAGCACCGACACCATCGCCATCATCATGGCCAGGGTGGTCAGGAGGCCGACGTACTCGAAGAGATCGGCGAGGCGCGAACTCCAGACGATCGGCAAGGTGAGCGCGAGCATGGAGACGACGGCGATCGACGGTGCGCCGCGCCGGTTGAGTGCGCCGGCCACGGTGGGCAGCTCGTGCCGCCAGCTCATGGCGGCGATGATCCGGCCACCGGTCATGACGCCGGTACTCAGGGTCGAGACGAAGAGGAACACGAGGGCGGCGGTGACGAGGGCGCCTCCGCGGGTACCCAGAAGATGGGTCGCCACGACCGAACCGATGTCGCCCATCGGTTTCAGGCCCTCGCCGTCCTCGGTGAGTTCGACCATCGCGAGCGGGGGGATGACGGTGGTGTAGACGACGTTCACCAGGAGGTACAGGCCGCCGACGATGATGACGCTGCCCACGATCGCGATCGGGAGGTTCCGGCCCGGCCGTCGGATCTCGCCCGCGACCTCGGCCGCCGTCGCCCACCCGAGATAGGGGAAGCTGATGCTCACGATCGCGAGGCCCACGGCGCCGGAGAACACCGAGGGGCCCGGCGCAGTGCGGAGCAGCCGTTCGATCTCCTCGGGACCCGCCCCGAAGGGAACTGCTCCCAGGGGTGAATCGGGGAGGGTTACTCGAGCGACTTCCAGAACCTCCCGCGAGGGTATGCGAGCCTCGCCCATCAGGACGAAGCCGCCCACGATGAATGCGAGCACCAGGAGGATCTTGAACAGGACGAGGACGTCGTTGAACCGTTGTCCGCCGAGCACGGTGGTCGCGTGCACGACGCCGAGCCCGACGAGGAGCACCGTGGCGGTCAGGCGGGGATCGATGGCCGGGGCGAAGTTCTGCACGTACTCCCCGGAGACGAGGGCGATTGCGGCGAGCGAGGAGACGTAGCCGATCAGCAGGGTGATCATCCCCTTGAGGTAGCCGAAGGTTGGTCCCATGGCCTCGTGGACGACCTCGTACTGCGCGCTCGCCCGCGGCCGCATCGCCGCGAGTTCCGCCACCGCGAGTCCGCCGCAGAGTGCGACGAGTCCGCCGATGATCCAGGCCACCATCATGTTGGACGTGGTCACGACCTCAGGTCCGATCAGACCGGTCACCGTGAAGATGCCGGACCCGATCATCGAGGCGATGCAGATCCCCAGGGCGCTTGGTCCCGAGATCACCCGTGCCTGCCGCTCGTCTCCCGATGTCGTGGTTCCGGACATGCCGAGACACTACCGCCTCGGACTCCTCCGCGGAATCGGCGGAGGCGTCAGGATCCGCCCACCGGTAGGATCTCGGGAGCGTGAAGTCCATCGACGTCCATCCATCCGGGTCACGTTGGTTCGACCGACTCCCAGAGGGGCGGTGGGGTGCCCTCGTCGTGGCTTTGACGTACTACGTCGGATTCTCGATCGTCTGGACGATCGCCCACGAATTGAGCGATCTGCGGGCGGTGCGTCTTCCTCTGAGCTTCGACTGGGAGGCGAGAATCCCGTTCCAGCTCTGGATCCTCCCGCTCTACTTCACCCTCGATGTCGCGGTGATCTGTCTTCCGCTTCTCTTCCGTTCGGCCCGCGAGGCGGTGCCGCCGATGGGGCTTCTGCTGCTCCAGGTCGCGATCGCCGCACCGTTCTTCGTGTTGCTGCCGATCGAGAACGCCTACACCAACGACATGGCGACGGGGGTGTGGGGTGCGTATCTCTTCGAGCCGTTGGGAATGAAGAACGTCTCGCAGTGGAATCAGACGCCGTCGCTCCACGTCACCTACTCGCTCACGGTCGCCACGATCGTCGCTCGCCGCTTCGGCGGGCCGTGGCGATGG
>PKCT01000072.1 GCA_002862325.1 Phycisphaerae bacterium | reverse complement strand
CCACGAGCCGCTTCTGGTGCACCAGACGGTGATGGACGATGGTTCGGTCGGATACGCCGTCGACGGACGACCGGCGGACTGTGTGAAGGTCGCGATGCAGTCCCTGTGGCGTGAGATCCACGGTGACGACAGCCGCCCCGACATCACGATCTCGGGGATGAACGCCGGCGCGAACGTTGGCATCAACGTGATCTACTCCGGCACGGTCGCGGCGGCGGTCGAGAGCGCCTTTCTCGGGGTTCCGTCCATCGCGGTCAGTCTCCACCTTGGAGATCGGAGTCGAACGCGATTCGCCCGGGCCGCGGAGATCGGTCGCGTGGCGATCGATCGGGTTCTCGAGCATCCGCTCGACCCGCACGCGGTGATCAACGTCAACGTGCCTCGAACCGAGTCCGACGATGCGTCGATGCCGCCGATGCGGGTCTGTCCGATGAACACGGCGCCGGGTGCCGGGCACTACGAGAAGCGTACGAGTCCGCTGGGTCAGCCCTACTACTGGGCGGCGGGCAGCGGCATGGAGTTCGTACATACTCATCCGGACACCGACGTCGACCTGCTGTCCTCGCCGGCGGTGACCGTGACGCCCCTCGAGTTCGATCTCACCGACCACCCCAGGATCCAGACCTGGCGCGAGCGTCTGGAGGGCTGAGCGAGGGGCGACGCGTCGGATCCGGTCAGTTGCCTCTGATGAGTCGGAGTCGGACCAGGGCGGTCTCCTCGCCGGAGAGCGCCTCGAGTCGCTTGCCGCTGGCTCGCCACCGGAAGAGCGCGTCCGTGATGTAGCCGTCGAGGTCGCGATCGCCACTGCTCACGACCAGCTCCGCGGACGCAGGGCGTCCCGACGCCTTGAAGCGGATCTCCGCGACCGGATCGCGGGTCGGCCGAAGCTTGAACCAGGTCACGAGCGGGATTGCGAGGCGTCGGGTCTTGATCTCCAGGCCTTCGGCGGCGAGGGGACGCCCATTTCGCCAGTTCGCCTCGGGGGTCTGGATCGTGCTGGTCGCCTCGGCGTCCTTGTTGGAGTCGTTGCCGGGTTCCGGGACCGGTTCGCCCGGGCCTTCCCCGGGTTCGTCTCCATCGGTCTCGGAAGGCTCGTCGGTCGGGGTCGGATTCGGCTTGGGGCTCGGCTCCGGGTTCGGCGTGGGCGTCGGAGTGGGCGTTGGCGTGGGGCCCGGGTCGGCGGTCGGCTTCTCGGTCGGCTCGCTTTTCTCCTCCTTCGCGTCCTTCGCCGGTGACTCGCTGTCCTTCGGTGTCTTCGGAGGATCGTCCTCGGTCGGTCGCGGTGTCTTCTCTTCCGCCGGCTTGGTCGACTCGTCCGGCGTGTCCGACTCGCGATCGGTGGGAGATTCGGTGGGGGAGGGTCGCGTCGACTCCTGGGGGTCGGCGCTTCGATTGGTCTGTGGGGTGTCTCGGAAGACCTTGTCGATCAGACGTTCCGGCTCGTCGGTCGGCGGGGATGGGGCGGTTGCGGTCGCGGGGGCGGGGCTGGGTTGTGCGGCACCGGGAAGAGGGGGGGGAGAACTCGACGCCGTCGCACCGCCGCTCGCAGCGGGTGCGCCGCCACCGCCACCGGAGGATGGGTTCGCCGACATCGCGGCCTGTTCGACTTCGCTCAGTCTCGCCAGGTGTTTCTCGTACTCTTCGTACCCGATCCAGGTCAGTGTGTCCGCCTGGCTCTCCTCGATCCCGAGCACCTCCGCGGGGTCGAGCTCGGGAGGCGGCGGCGTGGAGGCGGGATGTTCGATCGCGCGTGGGCCAGCGCTGGTCGCGACCGTCGCGACCAGGACCACGCCGAGGGCGAGGTGGATCATGAGCGACAACACGAACGAGGTCGCCGGGCCGAGGCTGGTCGGGCGATGTCGGGCCATGTGTCCCATGGTAGTCAGGGTTGGTTCGGATTCGACGCCGCTTCCGTCGGACGCCCCACCATTCGCACGGGGATGTCCGCCATGCGGAGCTCGTTCCAGAGTTCCAGCAGGAGTGGTGTTCGATCGGAGGGGCCGATTTCGTCCGAGACGGCGAGGTACAGGACCGTGTCCGGGTCCGCCTCGAGCGTGGATTGGAGTTCGGGCACGACATCGGCCAGTGCGATGGGATCGCGATCGAGAAACAGGCTGCCTGCCCCGTCCAGCGAGAGGGTTCGCGCGGGTGGGGGCGCCTCTTCGTCGATCGTCGCGCCGGCTTCGAGCGGCTTGAGTTCCAGCGGCACGAGTTCGATCCGGTCCATGAGGACCATCGCGTAGATGAAGAAGGTGAGGAGCAGGAACGTGACGTCGATCAGCGGCGTCAGTTCGACCTGGAAGCGTTCGCTCGGACGTCGGAGTCTGAGACGATTCGTGCCGGTGGTCGTGGTCTCGCCGGCCACCTCGTCAGGCCTCGAGCTGCAACGAGGCGATCGAGGTCGCGAGGTCGTCGTGGAAGTCGAAGAGCTTGTCGAGGCCCGTCACAAGGATGACGCCCCAGACCTGGTCGCCCACGGAGCAGATCCGCAACTTGCCGCCACCGGCGGCCAGTCGCTTCCTCAACCGAAGCAGCTGGGCGATGTTGGAGGAGTTGAGGTAGTCGACGTCCGCGAGGTTCACGATCATGTCGGGCATCGCCCGATCTCCGCGGTCCGCGTCCTCCACGATGTTCATGAGCCCACTCATGTCCTCGCTGAACGTCGGTTCCGGACCGGTTTCCGCGATGACGATTTCCTCCGACCATTCGTTCAGGCTCATGCCTCTGGCTCCGCTTGGGATATCGGGGCGGTCTCCACGTCGCTCTCGGCGGCGTCCCCCGGGGTGGTGGCGCAATCGATCAGTTGATCACCGTCCCGCAGCTTCACGACTCTGACGCCCTGGGTGTTTCTGCCCAGCCGGGAGATCGTGGAGGCGTTGATGCGGACGAGCATTCCCGACGACGTCATCAGCATGAGTCCGTCGCCGTCGATGACGCGTCGCACCGCCACCACCGGCCCGTTTCGACCGGTGGTCTTGATATCGATTCGTCCCTTGCCGCCTCGACTCTGGGGTCGGGTTCCGTCGTCGCTCTTGACGAGGTATTCCTCGAGGTCGGTTCGCTTTCCGTATCCGTTCTCGGTGACCGTCAGGAGATCCGTTCCGGCCTCGGCCCGGACGAGTCCGATCACTCGGTCTTCCCCGGCGAGGTCGATGCCCTTCACGCCCGCCGCGGCCCGGCCCATGACCCGAGCGTCGTTCTCGTTGAATCGGATCGCCATGCCCTTGTCGGTGGCCAGCAGGACGTGGTCGTCGCCACGAGTCCATACGACGCCGATTAGACGGTCGCCCTCGTTGAGGTTGAGGGCGATGATGCCGCTGCGGTTGACGTTTCGGAAGTCCTTCAGCGCCGTTCGCTTGACCCGACCGCTCTCGGTGGCGAAGAAAAGGTAGTCCTCGCTCTTCTCGAAGTCCGAGATGGGAAGGAAGAAGCGAGCGGTCTCGCCCTCGCGCAGGTCGAGCACGTTGGCGATCGATCGCCCCTTGCTCGTCCGACTCGCTTCGGGGATCTGCCACACCCGGATCTTGAAGACCCGGCCGGTGTTGGTGAAGCACAGAAGGTCGTCGTGGGTGCTTGCGGTGAAGAGGTGTTCGATGAAGTCGCCTTCTCGAGCGTCTCCACCCTTCACGCCGACGCCACCTCGTCCCTGCTCCCGGTAGGTGTCGACCGGAAGACGCTTGATCCATCCGCCGTGGGTGATGGTCACCGCGACGCGGTGCTCCTGGATCAGCTCCTCCATTTCGAAGCCGTCCGCCTCGCCCTCCTCGATGACCGTTCGACGGTCGTCGGAGAATCGGTCCTGGATCTCCAGGCAGTCCTCTCGGATGAGGGCGCGAACCTTGTCGTCGTCCGCGAGGATCGCCTCGAAGCCGAGGATCTCCTCGTGGATCGATCGAAGCTCGCCCGTGAGCTTCTCGATCTCGAGTCCGGTCAGCTGGATGAGGCGAAGCGCGCCGATGGCTTCCGCCTGCACCTTGGTCAGAGCCGCGCCGATCTCACCGTCCACTTCCTGGTTGGCGGCCTCCAGAATTCGTTCGGGGATCTCGGGGGCGTAGGGGTGGTCCGCCGGAATGCGGAACCGACGGGCCATGAGCTTTTCGATCGCCTCTTCCCGAGTACGGGAACCGCGGATGAGTCGAATCACCTCGTCGATGTCGCAGACCGCGTAGACCAGCCCCTCCAGGCGGTGGGCCTGCTGACGCGCCTGCCGCAGCAGGCATTCGGTTCGTCGACGGATCACGTCGCGTCGATGGTCGATCCAGTAGTCGATCAGCGACCGGAGATCGAGCGTCCGGGGCTGGTGGTTCACCAGCGCGATGTTGATGATCGAGAAGGTCGACTGCAGCGGGGTGTGCTGGTAGAGCTGTCGCTCGACGACGTCCGGATTCGCGCCCTTCTTCAGGACGACGAGAATGCGGGTCCTCGCCTGGCGACCGGAGTGGTTCCTGACGTCCGCGATGTCGGTGATCTTCCCGGTCTTGGCCGCCTCGACGATCTTCTCGATCAGGTTGCTCTGCACGACCTGGTAGGGGATCTCCTCGATGAGAAGGATGTCGCGTCCCTTCTCCTCGATTTGCGTGACCTTGCCCCGGACCATGATGCGGCCACGACCTGTCGAATACGCCTGGGCGATACCCGACCGGCCGATGATGCGTCCGCCGGTGGGGAAGTCCGGGCCGGGAACGGTCTCCAGAAGTTCCGCGAGCGTGGTCTCGGGGGCGTCGAGCACCTTGACGATCGCGTCGCAGATCTCACCGAGGTTGTGCGGCGGCATCGAGCTTGCCATGCCCACCGCGATCCCGCTCGAACCGTTGACGAGCAGATTTGGGAACTTGGCCGGAAGGACCGTCGGCTCGAGCAGGCGTTCGTCATAGTTCGCCTTGAAGTCGACGGTCTCGTGCTTGATGTCCTCGAGCATCGCTACCGCGGCGGCGGTCATCCTCGCCTCGGTGTATCGCATGGCGGCCGGCGGGTCGCCCTCGATCGAGCCGAAGTTGCCCTGCTTGTCGACGAGCAGGCATCGGGTCTTCCAGTCCTGGCCGAGATTCACGAGCGTCGGATAGATCACCGATTCGCCGTGGGGGTGGTAGTTGCCCGAGGTGTCGCCGGCGATCTTCGCGCACTTGATGTGCTTGCGGCCGGGCGACAGGTTGAGGTCGTTCATGGCGACGAGGATTCGTCGCTGCGAGGGCTTGAGTCCGTCTCGGACGTCGGGCAGGGCACGATCCATGATCGTGCTCATCGCGTAGGTGAGATACGAATCGTGGAGCTCGCGTTCGATTTCGAGGTCGACGACCCGACCGGCGTTGTTCGTGGAATCCAGGGCCTCGGAACGGTGGGCGCCGTTGTCCTCGGGCATGCCCGAATCCGAGCCAGATGTCGAGTCTTGATCACTCATGTAGCACGTCGACCGTGACGGATCCGCTCCGTCGGCGAAGGCCCGAATTCGATTCCGAGCCGTTCGGAGAGTCTACCTGAAACGACCTCTCTCCACCGACTGGCGACCCATTTCCCGGGTGGTGTTTAGGCGGTGATCTTCGTGGCTTCCGTGGGGCGGAGCAGGGCCACGAATTCCAGATTGCCCGGCACGCCGCGACGTCGCGAGGTCTTCCCACCGACCAACGGGGACCGAGTGTGGCCGATCACCTCGACTCCGAGTCCAGGCATGGATTCGAGAACCCGTTCAAGTACCGCCGGCGCATGCTCGTGCGGGAGAAATCCCCGATCGAGAAGTGTTTTTTCGTCATCCTGGAGTTCGTAGTGGGGTTTGATCAGCGAGAGGATTCGACGCCCACCCGATGCCGCGAGCCACGGCAGCGCCGCGGGAATCGCAAGCCGCTGCGGGGTCCATGCGAGATCGACGACCACGAGATCCACTCCGTCGGAACAGGGGGCCGCGTGCAGCGCGTTGGTTCGCTCCCGCACCTCCACCCGGTCGTCGCTGCGAAGCTTCCAGTCGAGCACCCCGCGACCGGTATCCAGGGCGACCACGCTCGTCGCCCCTCGTTGCAGGAGGCAGTCGGTGAACCCGCCAACGTTGCAGCCGAAGTCCGCGCATCGCCAGTCCGACACGTCGAGGTCGAAGGTCTCGATCGCATGGTCGAGCTTCGCGCCAGCACGACTGACGAACGACTTCTCGTTTGGCGGTGTTCGTTCTGGGTCGTTGTGAGTCAAAGGAGACGCCTCTGGTGGCCTCCAGGCAGGTGCGGGCGTTCGTTCAGAAGAGGAGCTGGAACTGGCCGCGCACCGCCCATTGGTTTCGATCGCCGGGGTTGTCGTATCTCATGCCGACCGCATTCAGATTCGGCCCGTCCCCGGCCAGTGACGCGAAATTGTACAGAAAGTCCATGGTGAATTTGACGCGAGCGTTCAGGAACCAGTTTCCGCCGAGGGTAACGATGCTCGCAACGTTGTTGTTCGAAGTCAACGTCCCACGGTGGTTGTCTTTCGTGATACCCGGGATGTCGAAAGACAGGTATTCGTACCTCACGAAAGGTTCTATTTCTTTCGTGACGAAGACGCCCCCCTGGACCACGAACCCCCATGGATTTGCGGTCTCCGTAGCTTCTCCGCCGCGAAACTGCGACCAGGTTGTGTTCGCGAAGATGTTCGCCCCGCCCAGGTCGATCGTCAGATCCGCCGACACTCCCATCTGCGTCACTCCATCGAAGGCCCCCGCGTTGGTGTTGCCGCGCTGGGC
>PKCT01000165.1 GCA_002862325.1 Phycisphaerae bacterium | reverse complement strand
ACGACCGTGACGATGTCGCCGCGGTGGATCAGGGCCGGCGGCGCGACGCGGGCGATCCATCGAACCGCCTCGGTCTGCCGCTTCGACTTCGCGAGCGCCTCGGCGTAGGGGATCCGCGAGAAGCTCACCATGTCGTAGAGCGGCGTCCACAGCGATGGGATCACCGCGCCGAGGAACTGGCTGCCCTTCTTCGCGAAGCGCTGCCACCGATCGCCCGCGCGATCCCGCATGTCGATGAACTGGTCGAGGGCGAGATCCGCGATCGCGTTGGCGTTGTCGATCCGCTCGTCCTCGTAGCCGGCGATCGCCGCCTCGAGATCGTCCGGATGCGTCGCCAGCGCATCGACCAGGGCCTCGACGTCCTCGAAGCTCGCGTTCGCGCCCTGGCCGTAGAACGGAACGATCGCATGGGCGGCGTCGCCGAGCAGGACACACCGCCCGCGGTGCCAGGGACGGCAGCGCATGGTGACCAGCGGGCTCGCCGGATTGTTCCGCCAGTCCGCGACAAGATCGGGCATGTGCGGCACCGCGTCGGGATAGTGGGTCTCGAAGAAGGCCCGGATCTCCTCGTCGGTCGCGTCCTCGAGTCGGGCGAAGCCGTGTGCCCCGTCGAACGGCCAGAAGAGGGTGCCGGTGAACGAACCGTCGACGTTGGGCAGCGCGATCATCATCGAGCCGCCGTGCGGCCAGACGTGCAGCGCGTTCGGATCGAGTCGGAATCGGCCGTGCGGGCCGCGTTCGTCGTCCGCCGGTGGAAAGGACATCTCCTTGTACCCCGCGTCGAGGTACGACTGGGAGAAGTCGAACCGAGGCGTCTTCTGCATCGCCGCCCGCACCGCGCTGTAGGCGCCGTCGGCGCCGACCACGAGTTCCGCTTCGACCCGTTCCCGGCGTCCATCCGGGAACTCGAAGATCGCGGCGGGTCGATCGGGGTCCGCCAGGTCGGCGTCCACGCACCTGGCCTCGAACACGAGCTCGACCGTGGGCATGCTCGCCGCGGCCTCGACCAGCATGCGGTTGAGACCGCTTCGGCTGACCGAATTGATCGCGCGATCCGGATCACGGCTGTAGGGGGAGAAGATCTCGCGGCCGGCGGCGTGCACCATTCGTCCGGGCATGCGGATCGCCGACTCGAGCACCTTCTCCTCGAGACCCGCCCTTCGCAGCGCATGCAGCCCGCGGACACTGATCGCGAGATTGATCGATCGTCCGCTCTCCGCATCCGCGCGACGCGGATCCCGACGACGTTCGTAGAGACGCACCCGGTGCCCGGCCCGTCCGAGTTCCGTCGCCAGCAGCGCACCGGCGAGACCGGCGCCGGCGATCACGATGTCGCGAGGAGTCGTCTCGGTCATGGTTCAGTCGTTCCGAAGCGCCTCGGCGGCACGAAGGCAGTCGGCGAAGGTCGAGTAGAGGGGGACCGGCGCGAGGCGGATGAGATCCGGCGGCCGGAAGTCGGCGATCACGCCGTGATCGGCGAGGCGCTCGAATCTCGCCCGGGCGTCGCCTTCGACCCGGACGGTGAGCTGGCAACCGCGCGCTTCGGCGTTCGACGGCGTGACGATCGACGCGTCGTCGGGGAGCGACTCCCGGAGGCAGGCGTGAAGGAATCCGGTCAGCACCCGGCTCTTGGCGCGAAGGTTCGACATCCCCGCCTCCATGAACACGTCCAGCGACGCGATGAGTGGTGCGATCGCGAGCACCGGTGGATTGCTCAGCTGCCACGCCTCCGCGGTGGGGACGGGGACGAAGGTGTCCTCGAGGTGCATCCTGAATCGCGTCGCGGGATCGTTTCCCCACCAACCGGCGAAGCGGGGGAGGTCGAGGTCGCGGGCGTGCCGCTCGTGGACGAATGCGCCGGCGATCGCGCCGGGGCCGGCGTTGAGATACTTGTAGGAGCACCACGCGGCGTAGTCGACGTCGAGGTCGTGCAGTCGCAACGGGACGTTTCCGGCCGCGTGGGCGAGGTCGAAGCCGACGGTCGCGCCGACCGCGTGGCCGGCCCGGACGATCGCCTCGAGGTCCAGGAGCTGACCGGTCCGGAAGTTGACGCCGCCGAGCATGACGGTGGAGAGTCGATCGCCGAGCTCGGCGATCCTCGCTTCGATGTCCTCGGTGCGAAGGAGATCCTCGCCCGGTCGTGGTGCGATCCTCACTACGTCCCGCTCGGGATCGCCGCCCCTCGCCGCGACGTGCGACGTGACCGCGTAGGTGTCGCTCGGGAAGGCGCCGTCCTCCATCAGGATCAATCGTCGTTCGCCTTCGGGTCGATGGAAGGTCATCAGAAGCAGATGGAGGTTCACGGTGAGCGAGTTCATCGCGACGACTTCGTGCGGCAGTCCGCCGACCAACGTCGCGAGTTCGTCCCGAACCTGCTCGTGGTACGGGTACCAGGGACGTTCGCCGTCGAAGTGTCCGTCGACTGCGCGGGTCTCCCAGGCGTCCAGCACCTCCTCGACGATTCCTCGGGCGGCCTTGGGCTGGAGTCCGAGCGAGTTGCCGACGAAGTAGGCGACCTCGCGACCGGTGCGGTCCCTCGGGATGTGGAATCGCGCCCGAAGGCCGGCCAGCGGATCGATGCCGTCCAGCGCGGCCGCACCCGCCGCGGTCGGATCGAGGTCCTGCGCGGCGACGTTCTCGAAGGGGCTTGAGGCGAGATCGGCGTTCATGCGTGGTGGTGGGTGGTCGGGTCGAGGTCGAGGAATTCGCAGGCGGTGCCGCCGAGGATTCGTTCCCGGACGGCCGGGTCGAGATCCAGCGATCGAACGAGGTGTCCGGGCTCGGCTTCGCCGAGAGGGAACGGATAGTCGGAGCCCAGCGCGATCCGGGAGGCTCCCACGACCTCGATGAGATGGCGCAGCGTGGTGGGGTCGTGCACGAGCGAGTCGTAGACGAACCGATGCAGGTGATCGCGCGGCGACGTCTGGGTGTCGACCGCACAGAGGTCGGGGCGAACGTCGTGGCCGTGGGCGATGCGGCCAATGGTCGCGGGGAAGGAGCCCCCTCCGTGGGCAAGACCGATCCTGAGGTCCGGCAGACGGTCGAGGACGCCACCCATCGCGAGCGAGCAGGCGGCGCGCGCCGTCTCGGCGGGCATGCCGACCAGCCAGGGCAGCCAGTACTTGGGCATCTCCGCTCGACCCATCATCTCCCACGGGTGGACGAACACCGCGGCGTTGAGGCGGGCGGCGCACTCGAACACGGGAAAGAGCTCCGCGGCGTCGAGATTCCAGTCGTTGACGTGCGAGCCGATCTGGATGCCCCGCAGGCCCAGCGGCCCCATGCATCGCTCGAGCTCGCGACACGCCCGGTCCGGATCCTGAAGCGGCACGGTCCCGAGGCCTTCGAAGCGAGGGCGATTCGATCGCACCGTCTCCGCCAGGTGGTCGTTGAGGAGTTGTGAAAGATCGAGGGCGTCCGCAGGTCGGGCCCAGTAGCTGAACATGACCGGTACCGTCGAGAGCACCTGCACGTCGACTCCGTCTCGATCGCAGTCTTCGATGCGACGCGTCGCCGACCAGCACCGGTCGTCGATCTCTCGAAACCGACGGTCGTCGATCACCATCCGAGCCCGGCACGGAGCGCAGTGATCGAGCGATACCCACCCGCCGTAGCCGTACTTCTCGGCGAGGTCGGGCCATCGCTCGGGCAGGAGGTGCGTATGGAGATCCACCACCGGACAGGCCATGGGCGCGATCGTAGCAGGCGGCGACCGTCGGGCGTGGAGTCAATCGGTCCAGCGGGGGTCGAGGACCATGGCTCGAAGGCGTTCTCCGAGCTCGCCTTCCACCACCAGCCCGGCGAGGTCGACCGGTTCGATCGAGGTCTGGAGTCGAAGCACGTCCTCGACGGGGGCGTCCGACGACCCGAGGGTCTGGAACCCGGGGCCGATTCCCGCGGGTCGGAGGCCCCGCCCGAGCAGATCCGAGGCGACCGCGATGGTGCCGGGATCGTCGATCGGCAGGTCCACGAAGACCGTCGCCGCGCCCGGGGCGGCGGAAATCGCCTGGATCGCTGATCGGATCTGCATGATGGTGGTCGAATCGCAGGCGTCGGCCGCGATGCGGGCCACGCCGCGGACCGCGTCGTAGTGGGTCGTGCAGATGGAGCGTCGGGTGGGGGTGGCCGAGGTCGGGGAGGTCTCGACGGTCGCTTCACGTCCGCGGGCCGCATAGAGCGCATCGACCAGCCCGGCCAGCGGATCGGGGACGAACGCCCGGATCGGCGTCTCCTCTCGAAGCGGGTGCCAATAGAGGAGGCACGAATGTCGGCCGGCGTCCTTGGGATCGTCGGTACCACCGGCGACGTCGGCTCGGAACGCGGCTGAGGCGGGCGTGGTGCCCAGGCAGAGCGCCGAAGGTGTCGAGCCGAACTTCAGGTTCATCCGCTGGCTGAGCGGATGACGGGCCGTCGGCTGACTGAAGATCCCGTGCAGGCCAAGGCTCCGGCCGATTCGTTCGATCTCGGTCCGCATCGGTCGCATGAGACCACGGCCGCGGTGCGCGGGATCGATCACCGCCTGACCCGCCTCGCCGATGCGCTCGAGTCCGGGCCGCTCCAGCGCGTAGGTGCCTGCCATCGCGCCAGACGGCGATTCGCAGACGACCGACACCAGGCGGCGGGTCGAGTTCAGCTCGTCGATCCGGACCGGATCGTAGACGTCGGGATTTGGATATTCCCGTCCGTAGGTCTCGTAGATCGTGCGGGCGATCCCGATTCCATCGCCTTTCCGATAGCCACGGATCGTGTACTGGTCGGCGGTCTTCCGCGGGTCGACGACGGCATCGGTGTGCGTCGCATTCGAGGCCGCCTCCCGCGCCTTCGCCGTCTCGAGCACCGCGATCCGCCGTGCGGGACGTCGCAGGACGATCTGGAGCTCCGAATCGGATCCGTGCTGGACCCAGCGCATCTCGTCGATGCCTTTGATCCTCGATCCGATCGTGGCGTCGTCGATGGGAACGCCGTGCTCGCGGGAGACGATGGTGATGCGACTGGGATCGATGGTCGCGGCGATTTCGATCGGGAGCAGATCGTCGCCCGCCCGTTCGTCCGCCATCCGCTCGATCCTGATCAGAAGGTTGAGGATCCGGTCCGCGAGCGTCTCCCGGTCGGCGGGGTCGAAGCCCGAGACCTCGAGGACCTCGAGCAGGAACGATCGCATCAGGGCGCAGAGCTCGGGCATCGCCGGGAGCCTGATCTGAAAGTCGAGTTCCGTATCTGACATGCGTCCGACTCTATCGACTTCCGGACCACCCGAAGGGTGGGGCGGGTGACTAGCATCAGCCCCATGCGATCAGGTCGCCGTCACCATCATCGATCCGGCCGGAGTCGCGGGATCCTCGCGATTCCGTTCCTCCTGACCGCGGGACTGGCCCGCGCGGCGTCGGGTCAGGATGCCGACCCGCTCGGACAGGCCGACGACGAGGTCTCCGCGGTCCTGCCCGAGGCCTCACCGAGCGTTCGGATGATCGGCGAGGCACCCGAGATCGACGGCGTGCTCGAGGAGATCTGGATGGCGGGGACGCTCCTCCCGGACACCTGGCGTCAGGTGGAACCGGACGAAGGGGCCCCACCGAGTCAGGCGACGGAAGTCCGCCTCATGCGCGATGCGCAGAACCTCTACATCGCGGTCCGGTGCCACGACGACGACTCGGATGCGATCATCGCCCGCACCCTGCGGCGGGATGGTCCCATCGGCCAGGACGATCGGATCCGGATCGTCCTCGATCCGAAGCGGGATCTTCGGACCGGGTACGTCTTCGAGATGAATCCGCTCGGTGCGCGGGGCGATGGTCGCCTGGTGAATGGTCGGCTCGACAACGACTGGGACGGCATCTGGGAAGGGCGTGCGTCGATCGACGATGGAGGCTGGACCGCGGAGTTCGTGATTCCCTTCCGGACCATCTCGATCAGCGAGGACGCGGAGGGGTGGGGCATCAACCTCGAGCGATCGATCCGTCGTGACAACGAGGTGGTGCGGTGGGCGGCGGCGGATCGCGACATCCCCTTCACCTCGGTCGCCGACGCCGCGGTCGTGTCGATGTTCGGACCGATCGACCAGGGGTCGGGCATCGACGTCCGTCCCTACGGGAAGTTCACCTATCAGGATGCGAATGATCGAACGTATGAGGGCACCGCGGGCGTCGACGTGTTCTGGAAGATCACGCCGTCGCTCACCTTCGTGGGCACCGTGAACCCCGATTTCGCCGAGACCGAGGTCGACCAGCGGGTGATCAACTTCACCCGCTTCGACATCCGATTCCCCGAGAAGCGCGACTTCTTCCTCGAGGATGCGGGGTACTTCAACTTCGGAGGGATTCGATCCACGCCGCTTCCCTTCTACTCCCGGCGGATCGGACTTTCGCCGCAGGGGGAGCCGGAGACCATCCTGGCGGGCGTCAAGCTGACCGGATCGATCGAGGATGTCGCCATCGGGCTTCTGGACACCCAGATGACCGACGACGTCGGTCCCGTGGACAAGAACTACTTCGCCGGTCGTGCGCTCGTGAACGTGCTCGAGCAGTCGTCGGTCGGTGTGATCGCCACCAGCGGCAATCCTCTGGACGACCGTTCGAACCATCTTCTCGGTGCGGACTTCAACTTTCGAACGTCGGATCTCGAGGGCGGAAAGTCGCTGAGCGCCAACGCGTGGTTCCAGCAGACCTTCACCCAGGGGATCGACAACATGGATGCGAACGCGATGGGTGCTCGC
Source organism: Phycisphaerae bacterium (assembly GCA_002862325.1). Taxonomy (GTDB): domain Bacteria; phylum Planctomycetota; class Phycisphaerae; order Phycisphaerales; family SM1A02. The sequence continues at coordinate 94 of PKCT01000165.1, read as the reverse complement.
ATCTCGTATCCCAACGACACCATCAACGCTCGATTCGGCTGGGCACGCATCGGGGCCGACTACCTTCCGGCCCTCGGATTCGTGCAGCGCGTCG
>PKCT01000127.1 GCA_002862325.1 Phycisphaerae bacterium | reverse complement strand
AATTTTATTTTGTTTTTTCGATGTGCGGAAGCGCAAGCAGTGATTGCAAGTTTGGAACCTACTGATTCATGCGCGCTGGATCTGGTGCTGGGGTCGACTCCCCCCGGAGCGCACCGCAGCACGCGCTCGCACAGGTCTGTCGCGAGCGGACCCGAGCGCGGCGCGTTCAGAAGCGACGACCGAAGGCTCCGAGGTTCGAGGCACCGCGGCCGACCGGCATCAACGTCCTGGAGGACGACCTCGGACTGCGACGCGAGAACCACGGCGTCAGAATCCAACCCGGCCGCCCGGCGAGCTGGTGGACCCTCGACGGCGCATGTCGTGCGATCGGTCTCCCGGGAAATCCGGTCTCCGCCCTCGTGACCAGCCATCTCTTCGTCCGCTGCTGGATCGAAGCGAGTCTGGGTCTCGACCCGGATGCGAGGTGGCTGACGGTCGAATTGGAGAACCCCGTTCGCCGCAATCCCCGTCGCCCCATGGCACGGCCCGCCCACCTCCAACGCGATTCGACCCGTTTCCTCGCGAACGTACCCCACTGGCAGGGGTCCGGCGATCTCGCCCACCTCGCGGAGACCGACGGCATGGTTCTGATCGAGGACGGCGACGCCTCCGCCGCCGTGGGATCCGTCGTTCCCTTCCTGCCATGGTGATCCGCCGGCACGGAGCCCCAAGGATCCGGGTAGTCTCGTCGCCGTGGACACCGATCGCCCCCCCACCATCACCCTCCGGCTCCACGGCGTTCTCCAGGACATCGTGGGAGAGCACGTCCTCCCCGTCGGAACGGAGGACGGCCCGGTCACGCCCGCAGCGGTGTTCGAACGAGCCATCCTCGTTCATCCAGGACTCGCGGCGTATCGAACCAGCGTCGCCTTCGGCAACGACCATGAGATCATCGCGTCCGACGGAGAGATCCCCGCGTCGATCAACGTGATCGAGGTGCTGCCGCCGATCTCGGGCGGCTGAGGTCAGCCGCTGGACCGCCCGAAACGTCGTTCGAGCTCCGGAATGGGAATGCGGAGGTGCGTCGGACGTCCGTGGGGACAGCTGGCCCCGCGATCGATCCGGGACCGCATGTCCAGCAGCGCCGCGATCTCCTGCGGCCGAAGCCGATCGCCGGCCTTGACCGCGGCCTTGCAGCTCATCAGGTCGAGGACGTCGCTGAGCGCGGCTTCGGTGTCCGGTGCATCGATCTCTCCCGCGGCGTGTCGCTCGAGGAGCTCCGAGAGGAACGGTCCCGGGTCGACCTTGCGATCCAGCAGGAGACTGGGGAAGGCGTGGATCGCGATCCCGCGCGGTCCGGACGCGGTCGCCTCGATCCCGATCCGCTCCAGCAACGGCGCGAGCGTCTCGAGCCCCGACACCGATTCCGGTTCCGCGTCGAAGACGACGGGCACCAGTTGTCGCTGCGACTCGAGGGGCCCCGTGGCGATCCGCTGCTGGAGCGTCTCGAACATGACTCGCTCGTGCAGCGCGTGCTGATCGATGATGACCAGCCCCTCCGAATCCTGGGTCACGAGGAACGACTCGTGGATCTGCAGCACCGCGTCCCGTCCGACCACGGTGGGGAGAGGCGACGCTGCCTCGGAATCGGCGTGATCCTCAGGCCACGGCGCGTCCCGCATCGCGTCGCGCCACGCCGCAGGATCGGGACGACCCCCTCGGGACGTCGTCGGCACGACGGTCGAAGGACCGGGACCTCGTGAGCTCGACCCCGCCCGGTGCGATACCGAGTCGCCGGGGAGAGTCGACGTCTCGTCGCTGGGCTCCGGCGGCTTCAATGCGATGTCTCGCACGAGATCCGTGGACTCCAACGCCTCTCGGACCGCGCGCCTCACCAGACCGTGCAGCGGCCGGGGCTCGCGAAATCGAACCTCCGTCTTCGCCGGATGGACATTGACGTCGACCCGACCCGGATCGAGATCGACGTGGATCACGGCGACCGGGTGACGAGAAGGCTCGAGCAGTCCGCGAAATCCCTCCTTCAACGCATGGGCCAGCGAACGATCGACGATGACGCGCCCGTTGAGGACGAACCGCTGCTTCTTCGTGGTCGGTCGTGCGATCTCGGGCGTCCCCACCATCCCCCAGACCGAGGCCAGGGTTCCATCGGCGGGGTCGCCGATCTGCCCGGTGATCTCGACGAGATGATCCTCGAACTCCCGTCCGATCACGTCGACCACGCGTTGCCGAGGATCGTCGGACGCGGCGAACTCGAGAAGCGTGCGTCCGTTCGAGACGAGCTTCATCGCGACCTGCGGGCGGGTGAGCGCAAGATTGCGGACGACCTCCGCCACCCGACTCGCCTCCGCCCCCTCCGATTTGAGGAATCGACGCCGCGCCGGAACGTCGCGGAAGAGATGACCGACGTCGACGCGGGTGCCGATCGGGCCGGCGCACGGCGTCGGCTCCGCCGCGATCCCGCCCGCGACCTCGATGGACCATGCCTCCTCGTGGTCCGCCGTCCGGCTCTCCAGTCGAAACGACCCCACGGAGGCGATCGAGGCCAACGCCTCTCCGCGGAACCCCATGGTCCCGATCGCCTGGAGGTCCTCGAGGCGGAGAACCTTGCTGGTGGCGTGGGAGGTGACCGCCAAGGGCAGATCCTCGGGATCGATGCCTCCACCGTCGTCGGAGACCCGGATCAGATCCCGGCCGCCCCCCTGCAGTTCGACCTCGATCCGCGTCGCGTCCGCATCGAAGGCGTTTTCGACCAGTTCCTTCACGACACTGGCCGGTCGTTCGACCACTTCCCCGGCCGCGATCTGGTTGATGAGGGTTGGATCGAGCTTCTGAATCCGCATGACCGGATCATATCGGTCGTGGTCGCCGCGCGAATTCGTCGTAGAAAACCTGACTGACGAACCGCGGTGCGTCGATGAACCTAGCAGCGAAGACCACGCCATGACTGACAGACATGCCATCATCGGAGACGTGCACGGCTGCATCGAGGAGCTGGAGGAGCTCTGCGAGTTCCTGCTCGAGGATGCGCCGGACACGCGGCTGGTGCTCACCGGCGACCTCCTGACCAAGGGCCCCGCCCCCGGTGCCGTCGCCCGCTACCTCGAAGCGCTTCGAGCGGACGGCGTCTCGGTCGCGTCGGTCTGCGGAAACCACGATCTACGACTCTTCGCGGCGTTGCTGCGGGTCGAAGCGGGTTTCCCGATGGCGCGACTTCCGCGGGCCGAACGCGACGCCATCCAGCGCCTCGAGGTCGACGGTGACGTCGATGCCGCCCTGTCGCTCCTCGGCGAGACCGTCGACCGCGTCTCGTGCTCGATCGGGCAGGCGACCGTGGTGCACGCGGGCGTCCGTCCGGAGCTTGGCCTGACCGGCACCAGCCGGCACGATCTGATCCATCTCAAGTCCGCCGACGGCGAACCCCACTGGTGGGAGCGCTACGACGGCCGGGACGGCCTGCTCGTGGTCGGCCACAAGCCGATGCGCGATCCCGTCTACGTCCATCGTGACGCTCGCCCGACGGCGATCAACGTCGACACCGGATGCGTCACCGGTGGCCGACTGACCGCGTACCTCCTCGAGGCCGACCGCTTCGTCGCCGTCGAATCGCGACAGAGCGGCCGGCTCGGACGCGTGAAGGGCGTCCTGGAGCAGACGCCCCTCGCCCTCGCCAGCTGAATCACGCGGCCCCGGTCCCGATCAATCGTCCACGCGCCACCGCGCGACGACCGGAATGTCGCGCCCGCGCCCGAAGGTCCGGGACGACACCTTCGGGACGATCGTCGCCTGGTATCGCTTGAATTCGCTGAAGGCGAGCAGCCTCTCGATCTTCGCCACGGTCTCGGAATCCATGGTCGCCTCGTCCCCCGCCCGCTCGGGCGCGCGACGCCGGTCGATGCGGGCCTGGAGATAGCGGTCGAGCCGGTCGTAGGCGGGCAGCGAGTCCTCGTCCTTCTGGTCGGGACGCAGCTCCGCGGAGGGCGGCTTCTCGATGCTGCCGACCGGCACCGGCGGATGCGCGAACCCGAGCGAACGATGGTGTTCGTTCATCCAGCGCGCGAGGGCGAAGACCTCGGTCTTGTAGATGTCGCCGATCGGTGCGAGACCGCCGCACATGTCGCCGTAGAGGGTGGAATAGCCCACGGCCAGCTCGCTCTTGTTGCTGGTGGAGAGCAGCATCGCGCCGGTGGCGTTGGAGATCGCCATGAGCAGGAGACCGCGAAGTCGCGCCTGCACGTTCTCGTCGGCCACCCCGACGAGTCCCCCATCGTCCAGGTCGAGCGGCGCATCGAGCGCGGCGGCGGCGGTGCGATGCAGCTGCTCGATCGAGATCTCGTCGGACCGGATGCCGAGCGCGTCGGCGGAGGCGAGCGCGTCGGCCCGGGCGTGGTCCGAGCTGTAGCGACTCGGCATGAGGACGCCGCGGACCCGATCAGGCCCGATGGCTCCGACCGCGAGTGCGACGACGACGGCGGAGTCGATTCCACCGGACAGACCGAGCAGGACGGACCCGATGCCGGTCGCGTCCAGGTACGCGCGGATCGCGAGGGTCGTCGCTCGATAGCGTTCTTCGTCGGCCGTGAGCGGCGCGGGGATCGAACGGGCGGCGTTACCGAGATCGACGTCGGTACGACCGTTCTCGAACCTCGGTCCGGCGGCGATCGTCTCGCCGGCGGCGGAGACGACGAGGCTTCCTCCGTCGAAGACGAGATCGTCGTGCCCGCCGCACTGATTCACCATGGCGACCGGTGCGCCGAGTCGCGCCGCGGCGCGGGCCAGGATCGCCTCGTGGCGTTCGTACTTGCCGACGATGAACGGACTGGCGCTCGGGCTCACGACGAGGTCGCAGCCCGCGGCCGCGAGCGTCGCCACCGGATCGTCGAGGTAGTCGGCGTCGGCCAGCACATCTTCGCCCCGCCAGAGATCCTCGCAGACCAGGACGCCCACCCGATGCCGGACGCCCTCGGACTCGAGTTCGAACACCAGTGGTTCGCGCCCCGGTTCGAACCACCGAGCCTCGTCGAAGACGTCGTAGGTCGGCAGCAACAGCTTGTCGTGCCAGGCCTCGACCCGGCCGTCGCGACAGAACGCCATCGAATTCGCGATCGGCCGACGGCCACCTTCGACCCGCCGAGGCGTGCCGACGAGCGTCGGTACGGGCAGGGTTCGGGCCAACGCCTCCACCGCGGCCTCGCACGCCGGCACGACCTCTTCCCGCAGAAGGAGGTCACGCGGTGGATAGCCGAGAATGGACAGTTCCGGGAGGACGACCAGGTCGGATCCGTCTCCCGCGGCGGCCTCGACGATCTCGCGAATCGACCGAGCGTTTCCGGCCAGGTCGCCGACGACCTGCCTGGGCTGCGCTAGCGTCACTCTCATGGTCCGTGAGCCTAGCAGCCAAAGCGGACTCGCGGTCGCCCAAAATGGACCACGCCCCGCCGAGGCCCGAAGGCCGCGGCGGGGCGTACCCGCATCCGTGCGGGGCATCCCTCCGAGGAAGGACCGCAAATCCCTTTTCGATCAATACACGACGGCGTGGGCGGCCTCGACCGCCTCGATCACCTGTCGCACCGTGAACGGCTTCCTGAGGACCGAGTCGAATCCACAACCGACCAGCTGACTGATCTGGCCGTCGGTGATCCGGGTGCTCATGGCGACGATTCGAGTGACCTGGAGCTCCTCGTTCCCGTGGATGAGCTGGCAGACCTCGCTGCCGTCGCCATCGGAGACCGAGAGGTCGTAGAGCATGACGTGGGGGCGGAATCGCTCGCACTCCATGCCGGCCGCGAACAGGCTGTCGCAGGTCCGAACGTCGAAGTTGGTCTGCTCCTGGAGAACGCCGGTGAGCGTGGTGACCACGCCTTCGTCGTTGTCGCAGATGAGGACCCGCGGACGACCGCTCATGAGGCCGTCCATGGGAATGTTGTGCTCTCGCATGAAGGCCAGAAGGTTCGCCACCGGAATGCGGCGATCCTTGGAACCGGGGATGCGATATCCCTGGAGCTGACCGGAGTCGAACCACTTGCTCACGGTACGGCTGGCGACGTTGCAGATCTTCGCCACCTCGCCGGTGGTGAGAACATCCTTGTCGAGAAGATTGACTTGTTCGTTGGTCATGATGAGATCCGTCCCGTGGTCTCTGGACTCTTCGGGCCCGCGTCATGCGAACCCCTGCCGCCCATCACATCGACGGAACGAAGGCGCGAATTCAGCCGACCTTCAGAACTGACCGCGCAATTCCTCCGATCGCCCCTTCCGAGCCAGACGATGCGTCGGGAACTCCGGGGTTATCGCCCCACAAAACGCCGGTCGGAGCGTTTGAACCCGGATCGGTCGCCGGACGATCGAAAATCCCCGATCGAAGACCACCCCGAAAATTCAGAGCTGGATGGCGGCGCCGACCCTTCGAAGCGGGATCTTCGCGGCGTCGAGCGAGGCCAGAACGGCCTCCCCGTGGGCGCGATCGCGCACCTCGAGCGTGCAGTCGACGTGGACGGTCGAGACGTCGGGTCCGCCGAAGGCCCGTTCGTGCCGGATGTCCCGGACGCTCGCGCCGGCCTCGGCGATGGCGGTCACCAGATGGTGGAGCCCGCCCGGACGGTCGCGGATCGACGCGGTGAATCGAAGCAGTCGCCCGTCGACCGCGAGGCCGTTCTCGATGACGCGGGCGAAGACCATGGGATCGATGTTGCCGCCGCAGAGCAGCAGCGCGACCGACCGGCCCTTCAGGTGGTCGAGCCGTCCTTCGAGGAACGCCGCGAGCGTCGCGGCACCGCCCCCCTCCACCACACCTCGATGCAGCTCGGCGAGTCGCAGGATGGCGAGCGAGATCGACTCCTCGTCGACCGCGTGCATCTCATCGACGACGTCACGGCCGATCGCGAAGGCGCGGGCCCCGACCTCGGGCACGGCG
>PKCT01000106.1 GCA_002862325.1 Phycisphaerae bacterium | reverse complement strand
CGCCGACGACGAGTCCACGGTTCTGAGCGGGATCGGCACGTCGAAGAATCCGGCCACACGCGTCGCCACGGGCCGGTCCCTGACCGCAGCCCTGCTCGCCGACGGCTCGGTCGCATGCTGGGGACTCAACAACTACGGCCAGTGCGACGTGCCGAGCGGCATCGGTACGCCGGACAATCCGGTCGTGAGCGTCTCCGCGGGCTTGTGGAACACCGTCGTGATGCTCGCCGACGGCTCGATCGCCTGCTGGGGCAACAACGAAGACGGCCAGTGCGACATCCCGAGCGGGGTCGGCACGCCGGGACAGCCCGTCGTCAGCATCGCCGTGGGTGACAATCTCACCGTCGTGGCCCTCGGCGACCCGCCCGATCCCCCCGACAACGACGAGTGCGTCGATCGAATCGTGATCACCGAGGGTGACACCGTATTCACCAACGTCGACGCCACCGAGAGCGGTCTCGACGATCCGCTGGGCTGCTCCTCCACCACCGGTGGACAGGTCTTCGCCGACGTCTGGTTCGAGTGGACCGCACCCTGCACCGGATTCGCGAACTTCAGCACCTGCGGCAGCGACTTCGACTCTCGTCTGAGCGTCTACACCGGGGGTTGCCCCTCCGCAGGAAGCAGCGTGCTGGCGTGCGGCGACGGCGGCTGCGGCGACGATGCGACCGCACTGACCCTCCTCCTCGAGGGACAGACCGTGATCATCCGGGTCGGTTCGCCGATCGAAGGCGCCGAGGGCGACGGCGTGCTCACCGTGGTCTGCACACCGATCGGCGGCGATCCCTGCCCCGAGGACGTGAACGACGACGGCCAGGTCGACGCGGCGGATCTCGGCTTCCTGATCGGCAGCTGGAACACGGCGAATGCCCAGGCCGACATCAACGACGACGGCATCGTCAACGCGGCGGACCTCGGTCTCCTGATCGGCAGCTGGGGGCCCTGCTGAGACAACGCTCGCGCCCGGGCTCGCCCCCGGGGGTCGCCCCGGATCCATGCATTCACAAGGCCGCGTCACCCCGAGGGGTGAGGCGGCCTCTTCTTCCAAAGAAAGAAGATGCGGGAGAGACGGAAGGGGCCAACGCGCGGTCGCGGCGATCAAGCGTGGAACTCGACGTTCCGACTGGGGCTGCCTGTAGACCCGCCGTCCTCTTCGCGAACGGGGACTGTCCCTGCGCATCCGGCCCCGGCGGCCGACGTCGGGGCTCGGGAATCGCGATACTGCGGGGTAGGTACGATCTCACCGAGGTCGAGCAGACCATCGCAACTATTCGAGCAGGTTCGGAGCGGATCCCGCCCATCCTGCTGTCCGGTCACGCGTGACCACCACGACCAAGGAGATGACGATGCCCACGACCCCACTTCGACTGGTGCTCGGTTCGGCCCTGCTCCTGGCGATGCTCGCCCTGTCCGGATGTGATGTCAACATCAACCTTGGCGAGGACGAGGTCGTCACCTCCGGAAGTGTTTCCGGGAAGTTCCACGCGGAGAAGGTCGAGAACCTGACCAGGGCGATCCAGGAGACCTCGGTCCAGGTCGAGACCAGGAATGGCGAGGTCGACGTGCGTCAGATCGAGGGCGCGAAGGAAGTCACGATCACGGTCACCATCAAGACGGGTGGAAAGACGCAGGAGACCGCCGACGAGAGACTGGGCAAGGTGAAGACGATCGCCGAGGAGAAGGACGGAACGCTCACGCTTCGGGCGGAGTTCCCGAAGCCGGTCTACAACACGGACGCTGCGGCCTTCAAGGTGGAGGTGCCGAAGCTTCGCGACGTCCTGGCTCGGACGAACAACGGCGCGGTGATCGTCCACGCCGCCTCCGGCGTTGTCGACGGCACGTCCTCGAACGGTACGATTCGCATCACGGACGCGGGAAGCTCGGTCAGGGCGAAGTCCATGAACGGATCGATCAGTATCACGATGAACGCGGCGGCGACGGGGCCCATCGAAGTCGAAGCGGTCAACGGGTCGGTCGAAGCCGAAGTGGGAGCGGGCTTCGGTGGGACGCTCGAGATGTCGACGACGAACGGGAAGATCGACTTCCGAGACAACAACGAGCGGGCGAAGAAGAGCACGATCCGGAAGCACAGCGGATCGGTGGTCCTGGAGGGATCCGGCGAGTCGACGCTCAAGACTGTGAATGGCAGTGTCACGGTCGTGGTCAGATAGCCCCGACCCGCCGACTCGGGAGATCGCTCGGTGGGCGGCGGCGATCCCGGCCTCTTCTTCTTCTCGAACCGGGACCATCCCCGAGGATTCAGCCACGGCGGCCGACGAATTTCGCTCGAAATCACGTCGACCGTTCCGAATGGCGACGTGATCTGCGTAGTCCTCGGTAGATCGATGCCTGCAGGTATCGGCTTCCAGGGACCCATGACTCTTCAGACACCCACCGACCGGGCTTTCAACGCCGTGAACCTCAGCGACGAGGCGATCCCTACTCGGGTGATTCGAGATTGGAGCGATCCAGAATGAACCTCATCGAACTCGGCGTGACATCCGCTTCCGCGCTGGTGCTCGGCTCGTTCGTCGTGGCCGGCACCACCGGCATTCGAAGCGGCGCGGCCGACCCCGTGCTGCTGCTCGACCAACAGCACCAGCGAACCATCCACCAGGCGATGGTGATCTTCGGCGACCGCAACGCCGACGGCAGCCTGCCGAGGCCGGGTCGAATCAATCGGTTCACGTCGTTCTCGCTCGGTCGCCAGCAGGGCGTCGGTCCGGAGAACTTCGAAAAAAACTCGTCCGGCCACCTCTATTCCGCGATGATCGCCCAGGAATACATCGACTCCAACGTCGTGATCAGTCCCGGGGAACGAAACCCCGTGGTCGGGGCGTTTGGAACCCGACCCGAGGATCCCTGCGAGTCCTACGACTACACCGCCTACGACCCAGCGAACGACGTCTACTGGATGGGCGACGTGGCCGATCCCAACGTCGTCGGGCCCAGCGCCCCCCCGAGAGGCTTCCCCAACCAGCTGTTCCGCAGCAGGATCCACCGCCCCCCGGGCATCGGTGTCAGCCACACCTCCTACGCCCACCTGATGCTTGCCGGCCAGCGACGACTCGATTGGAACGTCAAGGCATCCTCCGATCGCGTGCTGCTTGGAACCCGGGGCACCAAGTCCGGCCAGGCGACCGGGGACAACTATCAACGCTCCTGGACCCTTCTCTTCTTCGGCGATCCCGACGTCTGGATCGGCAACGTGGTCCGAGGCGACGGCCGCGTCGAACGTCTCGAGCAAGGCGAGGTCGAGAACCCCTCCACGGCACCGACCTTCGGTTTCCGTGATCTCGTCTTCCAATGTCGCGACGACCGTCCACGGCCGGACAACATCTTCAACGCCGATTTCGAGGGGTGCGGCACCACCTCGGACCACTGGAACATGCGGGACGGCTGGCTTGGCCTGAACGAGATCATCATCGACGACGGGGACGGCAACCCGAGGCCCCTGGTCCGGACCGACTGGTTGAGGGATTGATGCCATGGAGATCACACGCATGAAGACCACGAGAACCAACTCCATCATCACCAGCCTCGCGATCACGCTGGGCGTCACGCTGGAAAGCGTCATGGGGGGCGCGACCACATCCGCGCACACCGAGGACTCGATCGACGTCTTCGGCATGCTCGAGGGCTCCTTCGGCGATCTGAGGAGCGGCGACATCGCCGACGTGGTCGCCGGTGACTACCACGCGCTTCTGCTGACCGAAGACGGCACCGTCCGCGCCGCGGGCTGGAACGGACCCTACGACCCCGATACCGGAGCGCCGTGCGGCCAGTGCGATCCGCCGGATGGGATGTCCGGCATCAAGGCCGTCGCTGCGGGGGTCAGACACTCGATGGCCCTGCACTTCTACGGCTCGATCACCTGCTGGGGATGCGACGAAGCCGCCTGCGACGTGCCACCGGAGTTCGCAGACGGAGGTGCCAACGATCCCCCGGCCGATCCCCCGGTGGCGATCGCCGCCGGCGACGGGTTCTGCCTGGTGCTCCTGGAATCGGGGACCATCGCCTGTTGGGGCGAAACCGACGAGCATCAAGTGTGCGAGATCCCCGAGGAAGCCCAGGATCCCGCGAATCCCCCGGTCCGCATCCTCGCCAGCGGCACCGCGTGCGTGGCGATTCTCCAGGACAACACCTTCGTCAGGTGGGGCGGCAGAATCTTCGGACCACTCGACGGCGTCCCGGAAGGCGCGGTCGTCGTGGACGCTTGCCTTTCCCCCTTCCGCAGCCTGTCCCCGGATGAAACTCGCCCGAACCTCGCCTTCCTGCTCGAGGATGGGCGATACGTCGATGGCGGAGGCGTCACCACCTTCGACGAGGACAACCCCTGCGTCGCGATCACGCCCGGTCCGGCGAACGCCCTTCGCCTGGCCGATGGAAGTTGGTTGCTCGCGTATGGGGTCTCATCGGAGGTGCTTGTCCTTCCCGGCGACATGGGATTCCCCGATCCTCCGGTCTCGATCGTCACCGGAGGCCGCGACTACCTGATCACCGTCCCCCTTCCCGCCGACTGCGACGAGGACGGCGTGCCCGACGACGAACAGATCGCGGCGGATCCGAACCTCGACTGCGACGGCGACGGCCGACTCGACGCCTGCCGCCCCGGCTCGCACTGGTTCGAGGGTGGCGTGATCGCCAGCGAGGGAGACGATCTCGACCTGGGCGACCTGCCCTTCTCCGAGAGCCCGGTCATCGCCAGCGTGGAAGCCACCGGTGATCTCGAAGCGGCCAACGAGTTCCTGCGCTTCGATTGGAACGGTGGAACGTTCGCCACCGCCTTCGGGAAGAACGGCCCCGCGGAGTCGTGCGAAGCAGGCACCGACACCTTCGAGATCGCGCCGCGGATCTGGAACGACACCAACGAGAACGGCGAGCGACGCCTCACCGTCTCCCCCAGCTTCCCGGTCGATCCGGCGGCGTGCGAAGAATCGAACTTCGCGATCACCTTCGCCATCGAGGCCACCGCCCCCTACCACGACTGCAACCAGAACGGGATCGACGACGACTGCGAGATCGCAGACGGCCTCGCCCTGGATGTCGACGGCGACCGCACGCCCGACGAGTGCCAGTCCGACTGCGACCGCGACGGTCAGCCGGACGCCTGGACGACCTTCGAGGGACTGGTCCCCGACTGCAACGCCAACGGGGTTCCTGACTTCTGCGACATCCTGTCGGGCGAGGTCGTCGATGCCGACGGCAACGGCATTCCCGACGTGTGCGAGCTGGTGTGCAAGGACAACGGCGATCTCGACGGTGACGGGTGCGTGGGCCCGGTCGATCTCGGCCTGCTGCTTTCGCTCTGGGGATGTTCCAACCCGATCTGCGGCGACCTCAACGGCGATGGTCAGGTGACGGGCAGCGACCTGGGCATCCTCTTCGTGAACTGGAACTGCCGCTGAGGGCAGACACCGAGTCTTCAACCGTGCTCAGGAATCGCTCATGAGGATCCCTCGGCGGATGCCGAGACGGACGACCGAGGTCCTCCGTGCGACGAACGGTCCAGCGCGGTGACCGGAACGAGAAGACCGTTCGAGCACCGGCAAGGATCTCACCTCCGAGCCCTGGATGTCGGGGTGTCGCTAGGAACCACCTTGTGTTCTGATAGTCTCCGCAGTTGATCGATCCGATCGCACAGGATCGACAGTTCGATTGAGAGAGACCGGACATGAGCAGCGATTCGCCTTCGCTAAAACGTGGTATCGGTCCCATCGGCCTCCTCTTCACCGCCATCGGCGCGATCATCGGAAGCGGATGGCTCTTCGCGGGCCTCTATGCCGCCGCGGTGGCGGGTCCCGCAGCGGTCCTCTGCTGGCCGATCGCCGCCGTGATTCTCGCCATCGTGGCCATGCCCTTCGCCGAACTGGGTGCCGCCCTGCAGGTCCCCGGGGGATGCACTCGCTACGCCGATGCCGCTTTCGGCGGAACCGCGAGCTTCATCGCCGGCTGGCTTCTGTGGCTCGGCTACCTCGTGATTCCCACGGTCGAGACGATCGCTCTGGTCGAGTACCTCGGCGATCTTCTTCCCTGGATGGTTCAGATCCATGACGGCAACCGGTCGCTCACCATCGCTGGCTCGTTGGTCGCGGCAGTCATCCTCCTCACCATGTCGGTGGTGAATCTCCTCGGCGTGAAGTGGTTGAACCACTCCAACAATGTGATCACGTGCTGGAAGCTCGTCGTCCCCGCCTCGACCGCCGCCCTGCTCATCTGGTACGGGTTCAAGAGCTCGAACTTCACCATCCACGGCTTCGCCCCCGACGGAATCGACGGGATGCTCGCAGGTCTCGGGACCGGCGGGGTCGTGTACTGCCTGCTCGGGTATCGGGTGGTGGTCGATCTCGCGGGAGAGGTTCGTCGGCCTCAACGGGACGTCCCCATCGCGATCTTCGGTGCCCTGGGCACCTGCGCGGTGGTCTTCACGTTCGTGCAGATCGCCTTCATCGGAGCCGTGCCGGAGGACGAGCTTCGCAATGGCTGGGATCAGATCACGAGTTTCGGAAAATCCGGGCCGTTCGCGGCGTTCGCGATCACCCTCGGACTCGGCTGGCTCGCCACCGTGCTCTACGTCGATGCGACGGTCTCCCCCTACGGTTGCGGGCTGGTGTTCACCGGTGCGAACGCACGCCTGGTCCTGGCCATGGGTCGAAGCGAATTGATCCCGCGAGTCCTCGAAAGATTGTCGAAACTCGGTATTCCCTGGGTCGCCGTGGTGCTCAACCTCGTGTTGGGCATGCTGCTGCTCGCACCTCTCCCGGGATGGGATGAACTCACCTCGATCGTGGCGGGGGTCACCATGATCACTTCGGGAATCGGCGCCATCGCGTTCATCCGCCTGCGACGAACCCATCCCGATCTGCCCCGCCCCTTCCGGGTTCCCTGCGCAACACCGGTCGCCATCGCGGCCTTCGTCGG